>URNY01000008.1 GCA_900549375.1 uncultured Bacteroidales bacterium
GGCGATACCAGTCGGAGGCTCTCACATGTATCTCCACATTTCCGGCCCAGTCGGTGCCGTCGATTCGCAGGCGCGCATTCGAGAAATCAGGACCTGCATCCATATTCAGCCGTCCCGGGTCTACGATCTCGAGTGATGCCCCGTCATCAAGCGTCAGGGAGCGGCCAAGCATCCTGTGTTTCCAGAGATATTGATACAGTTTTTCCAATCAAAAGCGGGAATTTTATTAATAAATGTTAATTCAAACGATTCACAAAAATATCAGTTTTTATCAATCGGGAATTATTAATTATCTTTGCAATGTGTTTTTCATAGTATTAAAATAAGATTAAGGTTTTCGGTCTATTTCTTTGTGAAAAGAGATAGACTTTTTTTATGACATTTTTTCGCAAAAAATGATAAAATTCTTTGCCTAAGAACACCAAATTCTTCGACCGTCAAATTTAGCCGTTTTTCGGGCATTAACAAAAAAATCCGCGACATTTATGCCGCGGATCTATAAATTCCGATACTATATTTAAATATTGTCTTCTTCGCGCTCGAAGTGCTGATAAGGATGATGACATGCGGGACATTTTTCCGGCGGTTCCGTGCCTTCGAAGATATAACCGCATACGAGGCATTGCCATTTGACGGGTTTGTCGCTCTTCCATACAGTGCCGTTCGCGATGCGTTCGCTCATCTTCTCGAAACGCTCCTTATGATGGTTTTCTATCGTGGCGATTGCAAGGAAACGATCGGCTATCTCATCGAAGCCTTCCTCTTTGGCAACCTTAGCTGCATTGGTATACATCTCCACTCCCTCTTTCTCCTCCTCGGCCGCGGCTACTTTAAGATTGGCGGCAGTCGGGGCGAGTATGCCGGCGTCTACTCCCATCGGAGGAGTAGTGCATCCTTCCTCTGCAAGATATTGCAGATAGATTTTGGCATGTCTCAATTCGTTGGCAGCAGTCTCGTTGAAAATATTCGCATATTGGAAATATTTTTCTTTCTGGGCCTGCTGTGCAAAGAACGTATAACGCGTGTAGGCACAACTCTCGGCTACGTATGAAGCAGCAAGGTTTTTCTCGGTTTGAGTGCCTTTCAGACTTTTCGTGTTTGCCATAGTATATAAGTTTTTTATAATGATATCGTGTTTATCTTTTATATTGTCTCACTCTATATTTCAACACTCCCCAATTGCAATTGTTCTCATATTTTTATAATTTTACTTTATTATGGCGCTGGAGAAAATCACGGGGATAGTAATAGATATCGTCAGACATAACGATAGGAGCAATGTAGTGAGTCTTTATACAAGGACACGCGGCAGAATGTCGTTTGTCTCCCCTACCGGCAGCGGTAAAAGCGGAAGAATGAAAAAGGCACGGCTCATGCCATTATCGGTGGTCGAAAGCGAAATCAGTTTCCATAACAACAGAGAGCTTCAGACTCTTGGTTCAGTTATTCCCGCAAGAATATGGCGTGATATCTATTTCAATCCGGTGAAAGCCGCAATAAGCATATTTCTCTCGGAATTCCTAAACCGCTACCTGCGCGATTCCTCGCCCGATCCGAATACATTCGATTTCATTGTCGATTCTATATCGTTTCTGGATTGCATACAGGAGGGAACCGCAAATTTCCATATCTGGTTTCTCACTTCTTTCCTCCATTTCGCAGGAATCATGCCTGATCTTTCGCAACTCGAGCGGGGCGACGTTTTCGACATGAGGGCCGGCATACCGGTTGCAGAGATTCCGAATCACCGCGATTATCTCTCCTATGCGGAAACGGCGTTTCTCCCCATCCTTGCAAGGATGAAACCCTCCAACCTCAGATTCTATAAGTTTTCCGGTTCTGAAAGACGGGGTATCCTCAACATGCTCCTGCGATATTACGCCATACATTTCCCGGGCACAGCCAACCTGCGGTCGCTCGACGTGCTGACAGAATTATTCTCCTGACGAGCGCCTAATCATCTACCTGATTAATATTCAATAAATTAGACGTTATCGCACCATTGCCGCGCGGACATAAAAAAAAGATTAATTGTCTCCCGACAACTAATCCTCTAACCTTAAATCTAATACCATGAAAAACACGATGCAAAGTTAATACAAAGTTTTGTGACAAAAAAATATTTAAACAATAAATTTCACATCTTTTTGATTTTTTAACGCACTTTTTGTGTAAAAAAGCTTCAAAACGCATCCTCGTTCAAGCAAATTTGTATTTTTCCGATGCAAGAAAGGCATAAGAATAGCCCACCCCGCATCGAAAATTTTGCAGAATGGGCTATTTTTTGCGTAGAGACCCTATAGAGTCAAAAAGAGGCTATTTCAGAATCAGCATGGCGTCGCCATAGGCGCCGAAGCGGTATTTCTCTTTCACCGCAGTCTCATAAGCCTTCATCACATGTTCATATCCTCCGAAGGCTGCCACCATCATGAGCATGGTGCTCAGGGGCATGTGGAAATTGGATACAAGCGAGTTGCAGACAGTAAAATCATAAGGGGGGAAAATAAACTTGTTGGTCCACCCTTCGTAAGTCATCAAATGACCGTTCATGCAGACAGCGCTTGCGAGGGCGCGGAGCACGCTCGTGCCGACAGCGCATATATTTGAATTGCGGTCCTTGGCAGCGTTTACAATTTCCACCAGATCCTCGTCCACTATCATCTCCTCGCTATCCATGCGATGTTTGGTCAGATCCTCCACATCTATTTCCTTGAAATTACCACGACCGGAATGCAGGGTGAGGAAGCCCCGTTCCACGCCTTTGATTTCAAGACGTTTCAACAACTCGCGGCTGAAATGTATGCCGGCAGCAGGAGCCATTACAGCGCCCTCTTTACTGGCATAGATACACTGATAACGCTCGGCATCTTCAGGTTCCGACTTGCGGCGGATATATTCCGGCAGCGGCGTCTCGCCCAGAGCATAGAGCGCCTTCTTGAATTCATCATGCGGACCGTCGTAAAGGAAACGGAGCGTGCGGCCGCGCGAGGTGGTATTGTCGATAACCTCCGCCACCATCGATTCATCCTCTCCGAAATAAAGCTTGTTGCCGATCCTAATCTTTCTGGCAGGCTCCACAAGGACATCCCAGAATTTCTGTTCCACATTAAGCTCGCGGAGCAGGAAAACCTCGATGCAGGCGCCCGTCTTCTCCTTATTGCCATAAAGACGAGCCGGAAAGACTTTGGTGTCGTTGAAGACCATAACGTCTCCCTCATCGAAATAATTCAGGATATCCTTGAAAATATGATGCGAAATCTCGCCGGTGCGGGCATCGACAACCATCATTCTGCATTCATCCCTGTTTTCCGCCGGATACTGGGCGATCAACTCTTCAGGAAGTTTAAACTTGAATTGAGAAAGTTTCATAAAAAATATGTTCGTTTCTGCGGCCGACACGTCGACCTTGTTATATTATATCATTCTTCGGAATCATATTATATCATTCTTCGGAAGCCATAGGCGGAGTCCGGTAATCCTCGGGAAATTCAAGCGGCCCGGAGGCGATAAGGTCCACAGCCTTATCCACAGGGAGGCAATCCTCAAGACGGATATCTCCGACACGTGTGCGCCTGAGGCCCGTGAGATGTGCTCCCGAACCGAGGGCCTCGCCTAAATCGCGGGCGAGAGCCCGGATATATGTGCCTTTGCTGCAGACCACTCTCAGAGTGAGGACCGGCGCGGCAAAATCCACAACCTCCAGTTCGGTTATCTCCAGAGGTTTAGCCTTAAGGGTCACATCCTTACCTTTTCGGGCAAGGTTATATGCCCGTTTGCCGTCGACTTTTACTGCGGAGAACACCGGAGGCACCTGCATCACCCTTCCCGTGAAGCGCGGCAGAATCTCATCCACCAAGCCGCGGGTGATGTGTTCCCAGGGGAATGTGGCATCAATCTCGGTCTCGAGGTCGAAGCTCGGCGTGGTGGCTCCCAGTGTAATCTCAGCCACATATTCTTTCGAGCCCTCCTGAAGCCGCTCGATATTCCGGGTGGCGCGACCGGTGCATACGATGAGGACACCGGTGGCCAACGGGTCGAGCGTGCCGGCATGACCAACCTTGAATTTCTTTACGCGCAGTCGTCGCTGTATCGCCCCTCGAAGTCGTTTCACGACATCGAAAGAGGTCCAGCCCAACGGCTTGTCGATTCCTATCGTCTCTCCGCTTATAAAATCCATATACCACAGATTATTGCCAAAGCATGCATATCACGCCCATCACTACGCAATAGAGGGCGAACCATACGAGCTTGCCTTTCTTCACCAGATTCAGCATCCAGCTGCATGCGGCGCATCCCACGACAAAAGCGGATACAAACCCGATAATCAAGGGCACCACCCCAACGGCGGCCTGAGCCGTATTGGCAGGATTCATCATATCCTTTATATCGAGCAGACATTCGCCGAGTATCGGAATCACCACCATCAGGAAAGAGAAAGATGCGACCTTGTCGCGACGGTCGCCGAGTAATATTCCCGTGGCTATCGTAGTGCCCGAGCGGCTCAGACCGGGCAACACAGCCACCGCCTGCGCGATGCCGATCACTATGGCGTCGATCCATCGGATATCATGTCCATGCGAGGCCGGAACAAGCTTACCGTCTCCGCCGCGGCATGCACGCATATCGCTAAGATGGGCGAACAGCAGAAGCGCGGCAGTGACACACAGACATATGCCGACAATCATCAGTCCGGAGCCAAAAATCTCTTCTACCTTATCCTTGAAAAAGAAACCGACGATTGCTACCGGAATGCACGACACAAGGAGTTTGCAGACATAATAGAATTCCGAATCGCGCCGGAACGTGAAGAAACTCTTGCAAAGCTTCGCAAACAGAGGCCAAAGCACCACAAGCGTCGAGCATACAGTTGCTGCATGGACAATCACGTTGAACTGAAGGTTTTCATCATCGGGCAGGTCAATGCCGAGTATCTCTTTGAATATCTCGAGATGTCCGCTGGAACTCACCGGAAGATATTCCGTGAGGCCCTGCACAATCCCGAGGATAAGCGCGTCAAGCCAATCCATATCAATCTTTTGGTTACCTTATAAGTAGTTTATCTATCGTGTGCAATCTTATTCCTGTGCGGAATTCTTCCCGGCGGAGCGTTTCGGCGCCCAGATTATTGCGAAAGCCATCAGTAAAAAGCCCAAGAATGCGAGCAGCGGCCCCACCACGATGCGGCGCGTGCTGAATATCTCCGGGTTGAAACTATTGTCGGGACTTCCCCCTCCGCTCATGAGCAGGAAACCGATCACGATCAGCACCAGGCATCCGGCCATCATCAGATAGTTGGTCTTGCCGAACGGGCGTTCCGAAGCTTTCTCCTCAACGAGGGCTTCGGATTTATGTTTTTTGTCTTTATCGGTTATATGCATTTTGTAAGATTTGTTTAATGATTTATATGAGGATTAATTCTCCCTAAGGCATCCCCCGATCCGTTTATCGGAACAGCTCGTCGTAATCCTTGCGGAGATAGCGCGCCGTGGCTATCCATGCGGCAAGCGAACAAAGGAGCATTCCGAGCAATGTCATTCCTCCGGCTATGCATCCGAATACCGGCCAGCTTATGTAGGCGGCTACATTATTGAATCCGGCTTGCGGAGCACATGCAAGCGAGGCAGCTGTCACAGCGGAGGCAAGGAGACCGGCTATCAGGCCGCACAACGCATTGTCCCTCACCACGGGTCGGCTGATGAAACCATTGGTGGCACCAACCAGCTGCATCGTATGGATAGAAAACCTGCGGGAATAAATGGTTAGCTGCACAGTGTTGTTGATCAACACGAAAGAAATCACCAGCATAACGCCGGCCACTATTCCGAGTATCGCAGTGAGGCCCGCTATATTCGCATTCATCGCATCCACCATCGAAGCATCCGGTGCATCCACGCTTTCTACACCGGGAACAGCCTCTATCTGCCTGCGGATTCTGTCGATCGCCGCAGGGTTGCTCCATTCAGAGCGCAAAGCAAATGTCACTTCCGGGCTAAGCGGGTTTACTCCGTAAAGCTCCAGAAGATCCTCGCCTGTGTCTTGCTTCCAGTTGGCGATGGCCTGCTCTTTTGTAACCACCCGCACATCGTGGGCATAGGGCTTCTTCGACAAGGCCTGCGCAAGTTTACGCGCTCCGCCGTCGCTCACAGAATCGGCCATGACGGCGCAAAGTTCCACCTGTTCGCGCACACGTCTTGTTTCGCCCGAGGCTCCGACCCATACCATTGCTATGATGCCCGTGAGCAACAGAACCAATGTCACGCTCACAATAGTGGTCAGATGCGAAGCCCAGAACGAAATCTTTACTTCTTTGTTTTCCATTAGAGTGCAAAGTTAATAAATCCGAACCCCGTTTGTCAATAGTTACACCTATTATTTTAGCAATCGCACTTCTATGGCTGACATTTTTTAATTAATTTTGCACAAAATGAATAATTCCAATCCGAAAGCGGCTTTCCATACGCTTGGCTGCAAGCTCAATTTTTCTGAAACTTCCGCCATAGGGCACCTTCTTGCCGAAAGGGGCATAACGAGGGCCTCCCGCGGCGAGGAGCCGGACATAATCGTGATCAACACATGCTCTGTGACCGAAACGGCCGACAAGAAGGGGCGTCAGCTTATCCGCAGGCTCAACGCCAGATATCCCGACGCAGTCTTGGTGGTGACGGGATGCTATGCTCAGCTGAAGCCTGAGGAGGTGGCTTCGTTAGAGGGTGTGGATATCGTGCTGGGTGCCAACGACAAGCTTCGCGCCGCGGAGTTCATCGACCGCTGGCTCGCCACACGCATCGCTCAGATCAACGTCACGCCGGTCGGCGAGATGAAAGAATTCATTCCGTCGTGCGAGCGTGGCGACAGAACCCGCTATTTCCTGAAAGTGCAGGATGGATGCGATTATTTCTGCACATACTGCACTATCCCCTATGCCCGCGGACGTTCCCGGTCAGGCCGCATCGAAGACCTCGTGGAGATGGCCCGGAAAGCCGCCGGAGAAGGTGGACGCGAGATCGTGATAACCGGCGTCAACACAGGCGATTTCGGACGAAGCACGGATTCATCATTCTTCGATCTTCTCAAAGCCCTCGACAAAATTGATGGAATCGAGCGCTACAGAATTTCATCTATAGAACCGAACCTCCTCACCGAAGAGATCATCAATTGGGTTGCCCGCGATTCGAGAGCGGTGATGCCTCATTTCCATATTCCGCTGCAGTCGGGATCCGACAGAGTGCTCCGCAAGATGAACCGCCGCTACGACACCGCGCTTTTTGCATCGCGCATTGAACATATCCGGAAGATGATCCCGGATGCATTTATAGGCGTGGACGTAATAGCGGGTGCGCGGGGCGAAACCGAGGAGGAATGGAACAAAAGCAGGGAATTCATCAGTTCGCTGCCTGTTACAAAGCTGCATGTCTTTCCCTATTCCGAAAGGCCCGGAACTGCCGCCCTTCTCTTGGGCGACAGCGTGCCGCAAAGCGAGCGCCACCACCGTGTAAGAATCCTCACGGAACTCTCCGACAGCAAATTCGAGAACTTTCTCTCCTCCCATATCGGGCTCGATGCCGAAGTGCTATGGGAACACCCGGCGAGAGGAGGTGACACCATGCATGGCTTCACCCGCAATTACATACGCGTAACAGCCCCGCTACGCAAAGAAATGGTCAACACAATGTCGCGCGTCCGGCTTGAAGGATTCGATTCTGAAGACGCCGACTCCCTGAGATGCAGCATTTTATGATTGGTTTTCAGTTTAAATCTCTTTTATTTTGAAAAAGTTAGCTGTCATAATACTCAATTGGAACGGATTGCATCTTCTGCAGCGTTTCCTTCCTGCAGCCGTGGAGCATACTGTTTGCATAGAGGCCGACCTCGTTGTGGCCGACAATGGTTCGACCGATGGCTCTCCCGACTGGATTGAGCGCGAGTTCCCTCAGGTAAGGCTTATCCGGTTCGACCGGAACTACGGGTTTGCCGAGGGCTATAACAAGGCTATCACCGAGTGCGGTAATCCATACGTCGTGCTTCTAAACTCGGATGTAGAGGTAACTCCCGGATGGTGGCGCCCTATGCTCGAATTCATGGAAGCCAACCCCGATGTCGGGGCTCTCCAGCCCAAGATACTCTCCTATCTCGACAAAAGCAGTTTTGAATACGCCGGGGCGGCAGGGGGCTTTCTCGATGTTCTCGGCTATCCATATTGCCGGGGACGGCTGTTCGACTGCGTGGAGAAGGATCACGGTCAGTATGACGGCGAACCTGTCGACATTGTCTGGGCTTCAGGCGCCTGCCTGATGACGCGCCGCAAGCTTTATATGCGCGTGGGCGGTCTCGATCCCCGTTTCTTTGCCCACATGGAGGAGATCGACCTCTGCTGCCGCATACTCAACGCCGGCTACCGCGTATGCGCCTTGACGCAAAGCGCGGTCTATCATGTGGGGGGAGCTTCCCTTAATCAGGGAAACCCGAAAAAGACTTATCTGAATTTCCGCAACAATCTGCTGCTCCTGCATAAGAATCTGCCTCTCGCGAAAGGGAAACGCAAACTGATTCTTCGACGCCTGATGGATACTCTTGCATTCATGATGTATCTCGTAAAAGGAGATTTCCGCAACGCCGTCGCTATCCTCAGGGCGCATCGCGATTTTATTAAGATGAAACAGTTTTATACAGAGTTTCCCGCTTCCGACATACTCGGACTTCAGCCTGGCTCCGACAAAAACGCCGTGTTCGAGCGTTATATAAAAAGAAAGAAAATCCTTTTGCCCTGAAAACGCGGCGAAAGATCCATCATATTATTTAATCCTATATAATATTGAATTACAGGATGAAACCATTGATTCTTGTCAGCAATGACGATAGTTACAGCGCCTCCGGTGTTCGCTGCCTGATCGACCGTCTTGTCAGATTCGGAGATGTCGTGGCGGTCTGCCCCGATGCCCCACGTTCAGGCCAGTCTATGGCGATAACGGTCAACGATGCCATCAAAGTCCGCCAACTTCCCGACTACAACGGAGCCAAAATGTATAAGGTAGGAGGCACCCCCGTTGACTGCGTGAAACTGGCGATGCACAACATATTGCCCCGCAGGGCGGACCTTGTAGTTGCCGGTATCAACCATGGCTCGAATTCAGCCGTCAACGTTCTTTATTCAGGCACGATGGGGGCCACGATGGAGGGTTGCGCGTTTGGAATCCCATCGATAGGATTTTCCCTCACCGACCACTCGCCCGATGCCGATTTCACGCCATGCTTCAAGGCAATCGACATTCTGGTGGAGCGCGTTCTCCGCCACGGCCTGCCCGAAGGAATATGCCTGAACGTGAATGTCCCCAACATCGGCCATACTCCCTCCGAAATGCGGCTTGCAGTCTCCTGCAAGGGGCGCTGGAACGATGAATACAGGAAATATACCGACCCGTTCGGCAACGATTTCTATTGGCTCACCGGTGAATACATCAATGAAGAACCCGACAACGAGAATACCGATGAATGGTGTCTCGCACACGGAATCATATCCGTTGTGCCCATTTCCATCGACCGGACCGCACCCGTCGCTCAATCCATGGATTGGCTCAGAGGTGCTATGATCGATTATTCGAGATAATAGAAGGCATCGGAGCACAATTTGATAATTATTACATCATTTTGGCCAATTTAAATAATTTTAACAGTAATAATAATAAGCTTGTTAAAATTGTGGTTCAATATTATGCCCGTCAATTTGGTAAATTATTGAGCTTTTTATAACTTTGCGAAGCAATAATAGGAATGACAGCAAATCGCATATATCGTTTCATTGACAATTTATTGTTGCATTAGTAAAGTTATGGATTAATATTTAAATTAGAATTAGGACCAACATTCGGTTTCGAAGGATTTCGAGGCCGTTTGGAAAAAACAGGGGTGTAGTGATACATTCCTGTTTTTTATTGCTAAATTTGCACCCGAAAATTAGAAGTTGATTAAGAAACGATGCAATTATCAACACAAGAAATCGCCTCGCGCCTCGGATTGGCGTTTGAAGGCCACCATAGAATAATCAATACTCTTCTCACCGACTCGCGTTCGCTCGAGAACCCTTCCGGCACTTTGTTTTTCGCAATCCCCACCGACGGAAACGACGGTCACAAATACATCCGCTCTCTATACGATGCCGGAGTGAAGGATTTTGTAGTGAATATCATCCCGGCATCGCTCGCAGGTGTCAAAGATATTAACTGGTTCGTAGTCTCCGACACGGTTGAGGCTCTCCAGAAAATAGCCTCGCGCGCCGATTCATTCCGGGGCGAGATACTCGCCATCACCGGATCCCGCGGAAAAACCACGCTTAAAGAATGGATCTATCAGCTGATGGAGCCGCTCTCCGACATTTCGAGGAGCCCGCGCAGCTTCAACTCGCAGATCGGTGTGCCTCTTTCGCTTTGGGAAATCAGCGAAGACTCATCGCTGGCAATCATCGAAGCCGGGATATCCCGCAAAGGTGAAATGCGGCGTCTGGCCGATTGCATCCGTCCCGATACAGTTATAATCACGAACATAGGGGAAGCCCATTCGGAAGGCTTCAGCTCTCTGATGGAGAAAGCGGAAGAAAAGCTTCTTCTGGCTGACACGCCGCGCACCCTGACTCTGATTTACTGCAGCGATTATCCGGAACTTGCGGAAGCGGCAAATAAATACAGCGGCAGGCATCTGCTGCTTGGATGGTCGCTCCGGAATCCTTCAGCCATCCTTTTCATCAATCCTATCCGCAAATCGAAAGGTGAGATGGAACTTGAATATACCTATTACGGAAAAGCGGGCCGACTCACAGCGCCGCTCGAAAACGATGCCGATCTCGAGAACGCCTGCAACGCCCTTGCATTCATGCTCTATTCGGGAATCGAGCCGCAAGTGGCCGCCGAAAGGTTCCGTCACCTCCATAAAATCGGAACACGGCTCAACGTGAGTGAGGGAGTGAACGGATGCTCGGTGATACTCGATTCCTATACTTCCGACTATTCATCGCTGCGTCCGGCAATCGACTTCATGCGCCGGCGCCGGATTCCACGCCAATCCTCCACCCTTATCCTGAGCGACATTCATCATGAGACAGCGCCGTTGCCGGAACTATATTCCGATATAGCTTCTTTGGTGGAGAATGCGGGTATCGACAAATTCATCGGCGTGGGAGAAGTGCTTTCGAACCATAAACATCTTTTCCCGGAAGGCTCCCTCTTCTACCGTAATACCGCAGAATTACTCGAAGCTCTATCTACTTCAGATTTCACCGACGAGATAATTCTGTTAAAGGGCTCGCCGGAGTTCAACTTCGGAGAGATAGCGGAGATGCTCGAAACGCGCAAACATGAAACAGTGCTGGAAGTCAACCTCGATGCCATAGTGGCCAACTATAATTATTTCCGCAGCCATCTGCCGGCATCTTGCGGCATTGTCTGTATGGTCAAGGCTTCCGGCTATGGCGCCGGCAGCTATGAGATAGCCAAGACGCTGCAGGATTGCGGAGCTGCATATCTGGCGGTGGCGGTGCTCGACGAAGGCATTGAATTGCGCCGTCAGGGAATCACTATGCCCGTGATGGTGATGAATCCGAAGGTGGTGAACTATA
This sequence comes from uncultured Bacteroidales bacterium, assembly GCA_900549375.1. Lineage (GTDB taxonomy): Bacteria > Bacteroidota > Bacteroidia > Bacteroidales > Muribaculaceae > Lepagella. The sequence continues at coordinate 11,606 of URNY01000008.1, forward strand.
AATCGATGTTCGCAAACCGGCTCGAACCGGAGATATATTCTTTCGGAATGCTCGAGGATGTAATAACCGAGGCACGCAAAAACGGCATCAAGGACTATCCTATCCATATCAAGCTCGACACCGGGATGCACCGCATGGGTTTCATCGCCGGCGAATTGCCCGAACTGATGCGCATACTCAACTCCACAGACGCAGTGAAGGCGCGCTCGGTATTCTCCCATCTGGCCACTGCCGACTGCCCCGATATGGATGATTTCACGGAGCTGCAGCTCTCTCGCTTCCGCGAGATGACCGATTATATGCTGGCAAACTATGGATATCCCATCATGCGCCATGTGCTCAATTCGGCAGGAATACTCCGCTATCCGGAACATCATTATGACATGGCACGTCTCGGCATCGGACTTTACGGAGCCAACACCCTTCCGCCCGAGATGGAAAAGCCGCTTGCTGTTGTATCGACTCTGCGCACGGTAATCATCGCCGTGCGTGAATGGCAACCGGGTGAGACTATCGGATACGGACGCCGGGGCCGCATAGAGAGGCCGTCGAGAATCGCTACCATTCCAATAGGTTATGCCGACGGCATGAACCGTCATTTCGGCCGCGGAAACATCAGCGTGCTCGTCAACGGCAAATGGGCTCCCACAATCGGCAATATCTGCATGGACGCCTGCATGATCGATGTCACAGGCATCGAGTGCGAAGTCGGGGATTCAGTAGAGATATTCGGGGCCGGAGCTCCGCTTCAGCGGCTCGCCGACACGCTCGACACAATCCCCTACGAGATACTCACTTCGGTATCCCCCCGCGTAAAAAGAACTTATTACAGGGAATAGAGGCGAAAGGCAAGGATGCGGGAAAACGCGTAGCCTTTTTACTGTCCGTTCTCAGGAAGGGCTGCGCGCAATTCTTCGAGGCAACGCTCCACCTCTTCGTTTGTCTTGAAGAGACGCTCCTTGCAGAATTTTAGCAGCTGGAGCGCACGCGCCGTATACTGTGAAAGCTGGTCGATATCGCATTGATCGGATTCCATTCTGCGCACTATATCCTCCAGTTCGGCAACAGCTTTTCTATATGTCAGTTCTTCCATTATATAAGAATTCTTTATTCAGATTTAATTACATTAGACTCCACCACGCCGTCGGCAAGTGTGGTCTGCACGGTGTCGCCCTCCGACAGCTCGGAAACACTCCTGACGGCTTTGCCGTTGATGCGCGTTATACTGTAGCCGCGGCGAAGAGTGTTCTGGGGGCTGAGCACTCTGAGCATATCCTCGATTGATTTCAGCCGCAGCATGGGGCGATCGGTTATGTTTTCGCAGGCTTTCTCGAAGCGGAACCGGAGCATGTTGATTCTTTCGTTTTCCGCGTTCTCTTTCCGCATAAGCGCCTTTTCAAGCGAATGGCCGATATTTCGCAATCTTGCCTCCGCCCGCATCACTCCGTTCTGAACCCTCGCAGGCAAGGTGTTCTCTATATTCGAAAGCCGGTATTTCTCACCTTTCAGGGCATCGAAGCTATAAGTGGCTATGCGGCGAACCCTGTCGACAGCCAGAGAGTAAGCCGCTCTCAACGCGTCGATAAGGAATGCGGCGACAGCCGTAGGCGTCTTGCATCTCACGCAAGCAAGCTCATCGAGCACTGTCCGGTCGCGTTCATGGCCGATGCCGACAACCACCGGAATCGGGAATGTGGCGACTCTCCGCGCAAGCTCATAATCGTCGAATCCGTTCAGGTCGGTGGTGGCGCCTCCTCCGCGGATAATGACTACGCAATCCCAGAGATCGATTGTGCTCTCCACAAGATCGAGGGCGCCGCGCACGCTCGCAGAAACGCGCTCTCCCTGCATCACTGCCCCGAAAAGATGTGGATAAAAAACAAATCCCTCGGGGGAATTGGCCAGCTGATTTATGAAGTCGCCGTATCCGGCGGCTCCGGCGGCCGATACCACGGCCACCCTTTGAGGCAACAGCGGGAAAGGAAGATTGCGGTTATTGTCGATCACTCCCTCTTTCTGAAGGCGAGCGAGAATCTCGCGCCGGATACGCTCCATGTCTCCGACAGTATAGGAGGGGTCGATATCGTTTATCGTAAAACTCAGGCCGTAAAGATTATGATGGCTTGCCGAGCCCCTCACCATCACCTTCATGCCCGTGGAAATCTCTTTGCCGGTGGCCGTCACGAATTTCGAGCGCAATGCCGGGAATGTACCGGCCCATATCATGGCTCTTGTCTTGGCTACGGTATTGCCGAAAATATCTTTCTCGACAAGCTCCATATAGCAATGGCCGCCGTTTACACGCACGTCGCTCAGCTCGGCCGTGACCCAGACTCCCTGAAGCTGATGGCTGAGCCGGATTGTGTTGCCGAGAAGCTGCTGATATTGCGACAGCGTAAGAGGATTATTCCGCTCCATCCTCTCCGATTTCAACCAAGGCTCCCGTGGAGGGATTGAAAATAGCGTAGGAGCGGTCTTTCTTAGAACTGAAAAGACCGGGGGCCAGACCGAATTTCACTCCAAACTGCGAGAATTCCATCTCCTCCTCGCACAATGTCTTTCCGAGAGAACTTACAGTTATGAGCGCGGCGCCGGGAACATTATAGACCACGGCATCCTTCGGAAGTTTCTTCTCCTCCCCCTTGCTGTCGGTGGGAAGGGTCCCCTCGTTGGTGACTTTCACCGAGAGATACACCGGGTCGCCCGAATAATCATCGGCATCTGTGAATCCTGCGAAATCGCTCATGCGTAAAAGCGTGGTTTTCCCCTCCTCTTCCGGAGTGAATGTGAATCTGCGCGTCACGGTTTCCGTCTCGCTGGTTCCCATAAAAGCCGCAGTAAGTGCCGCCTCCTGATGCGAGAGGGAATTGAGCATCAGTTCGAGCTGTTTGCCGTCGGTGGGCATCGTTTCGGCAGTTCCTCGTGTCAGCGATATCTTGGCATCTCGTATTTCCATGAGACTTTCGGCAAGCATCTGAGCCTGTTTGGCTGAACTTTGCGATGCAATGAAGTCTTCGTTGACATATTGCAGATATTCGCGGAGATCTATTCTGTCGGAGTCGGAAGCTCCGGCGTTGCTTCCTTGACCATCGGCAGGCCGGGAGGAAGCTTTCACCTCTTTGTTGATGGCCAGAAGCATCCCGTCCTCATCCACGCAGATGGAGGTGAGGGCACCGTTCTTGAGTTGCATCACGTAGCGGTTCTCGTTGTCGGGCCTCCCGAAGGGACGCATCGTCACCCGCGTGATCTCCCAGCGCTCTCCGTCGGTCTTTATAACTTTGTCGGTGCCTATGAACTTCTTGGCGTACCGGAAATATGGACCTGCCTTCTCAATCGTGCGCGTTGCCGTTACCTCGATTTCAACCGATGTAACTGGCAGAGTATAGACGAGCCCATATTCATTGTGTTTGTCGGCTGTAAGAAGTTTCGTCTGCTGGGCCGTCGCCGCCGGGTGAGCGGCTAACAACAACGCGAGCAATGTTCCCTTTATCGTGTTTGACAGAATATGAATCATAATATTATATCTTTCTGTTATCAATGATTTTGCGGATCGCGCGGCCCGCGTAAGAAGCGATATCACCGGCAGTCAGGCCGAATTCGCCGATATCCTCAGCGGCGAGGTCGCCTGCGAGACCGTGAACATAAACGCCGATAGTGGCCGCATGTTCCGGACGGTAACCCTGGGCAAGGAATGCGGTGATCACTCCCGTGAGGACATCGCCGGAACCGGCGGTGGCCATACCCGGATTTCCTGTCGGATTTATATATACACGGCCCGTAGGGCGCACTGTGGCGGTATAGTGGCCTTTGAGCACGATGATGATGTTATACTTGCGTGCCATTTCAATGGCGGTTTTCAGCCGGTCTTCCGAGGAACGTTGTTCTCCGAAGAGCCGGTCGAATTCTCCGATATGCGGAGTTATAATGGTTTTTGTCGGCAGCAGGTCGAGCAAATCGGGTTGGCGGGAGATGCAGTTAAGTGCGTCGGCATCGAGAACGAGAGGTGTTACTCCTGTCTTGAGCAGCTTTTCGAGAGCCGACAGGGTCTGGTCGTTGGTGCCTATGCCCGGGCCCGCGGCCACGGCCTGATGCACGTGATGCACTGTCATGTCGGTTATGAAATGCTCGTTGCGGTCTGGCTCGAACATGGCTTCAGGCACAGCCGTCTGCAGAATAGGAAGGCCTCCGGCGGCGCCATGGACCGTGGCGAGGCCTGCTCCGCTTTTCAACACCGAACGCACACACATCACGGCAGCGCCCATCATTCCCGTGCTCCCGGCGAATATCAGAGCCGAGCCATAATCGCGCTTTCCGGTGAACGGCAGCCTCTTATGAAGCAGCGGCCGGATATTCCTCGCTTCGACAAGAATATAGTCGGAAGCAGTCTCCTTTATTTTTGTTTCATCGAGATCTATGTCGAGAAGTTTCCATTCGCCGAGCACATCATTGTTCTCTTCGAAAAAGAAGGAGAGCCTCGGCATCTGGAAAGCGAGCGTCAGGTTGGCATGGACCATGTCGCGCCGGTTGATATGCGAGTTCCATTCGCCGAAAAGGCCGGAAGGGAGATCTATACTGACCACATACGCTCCGGATTCGTTGATGTATCTCGCCACCGACACGAAACCACCCATCAGGGGCTGATTCAGACCGGATCCGAACAGGCCGTCGATCACTACATCTTTCTCGCATAGAAAGGGAGGGCTGAATTCGCGTGTCACTTCCGTGAAATCCACTCCATCGATGGTGATAAGTTTCTTACGCTCTTCATCGCAGTCATGGCTCAGTTTGCCGCTGACATTGAAAAGGAACACTTCGACTTTGCGGTAGCCTTGCTCAATGAGCATCCTGGCTACCGCCAGAGCATCGCCGCCGTTATTCCCCGGACCGGCCATCACCACAAAGCGCTGGCTCGGAAGAAAACGCGACACGAGCTCGCAACTCACCGCGGAAGCTGCGCGCTCCATCAGGTCGATGGAACTTATTCGCTGGGCCTCGCAGGTGGCGCTGTCGATCTCTTGTATGGCTTGGGATGTAAATATTTTCATTTCTAACCTACAAATTTAACTCTCCGTTTCCATAAATCCAAATACAAAATTCCGGGAGACGTCTCGGATTAATAAAAACGATACGTCTCCCGGAAATGTGGAATTTGGAAGCCGAGGAATTACTCTGCCTTTCCTTCGCTGCCGAGAACGGCAATGATCTTATGCTTGTAGAGCTTCTCCATCTCCTCGCGGGCCGGTCCAAGATACTTACGCGGGTCGAACTCGGCGGGTTTCTCGTCGAAGATGCGACGGACAGTGGCGGTCATGGCAAGACGGCTGTCGGAATCGATGTTGATCTTGCATACATCCATCTTGGCTGCCTTGCGGAGTTCCTCCTCGGGAATACCGATAGCATCGGGAAGCTTGCCGCCATGTGCGTTGATCATGTCGACATATTCCTGGGGAACGGAAGAGGATCCGTGGAGCACGATGGGGAATCCGGGGATCTTGGCCTCTACTGCCTCAAGCACATTGAATGCCAGCGGCGGGGGAACGAGACGTCCGGTCTTCGGATCGCGAGTGCACTGCTCGGGAGTGAACTTGTAGGCTCCATGGGAAGTACCGATGGAGATGGCGAGGCTGTCGACGCCTGTGCGGCTAACGAAATCAACCACCTCGTTGGGATCGGTATAGGTGTGGTGGTCGGAACTTACCTCGTCTTCTACACCGGCAAGCACTCCGAGCTCGCCCTCTACCGTTACATCATATTTGTGGGCGTAATCGCAAACTTTCTTTGTGAGGGCCACATTCTCCTCATAGGGAAGATGGCTGCCGTCGATCATCACCGACGAAAATCCATGGTCAACACAGTCCTTGCAAAGCTCGAAGCTGTCGCCATGGTCGAGGTGAAGAACAATCTGCGGATGCTCCCAGCCGAGAGATTTGGCATATTCTACAGCGCCCTGCGCCATGTAACGCAGCAGGATTGCGTTGGCATAGTTGCGGGCACCTTTGGAAACCTGAAGAATCACAGGCGACTTGGTGTCGGCTGCTGCCTTGATGATGGCCTGAAGCTGCTCCATGTTGTTGAAATTGAATGCGGGGATGGCATATCCTCCATGAACTGCCTTCGCGAACATCTCTTTGGTGTTCACCAGACCTAAACTCTTGTAATCTACCATGGGTTGAATTATTATTTAGTTGGTTTATATTTTTTGACTCTGTTCCTTAAATATGTCTGACTGATAACTGTCTGCCGCGGCCTCGGGCCATAACATCCTGCTTCACAAAATCTCTGCAAATATAGAAATTTTTCTTTAATTTAGCAAAATTTCGCATGCCCCGCGCTTGGGCACGTGATGAATGCCGCGCTCGTCTCTCCAGTATCGGCAGTCGCCATCCTTCATAGGCTCGAGCATCACCTCCTCCGCAGGTACTCCGAGGGCTATCACGTGCCTCGGCTCGATATCCTCAGGCAGCTCCAGAATACGGGCAAGCTCCTTGCGGTCGAACGATTTGACAATGCAGCTTCCGAATCCCCGACTCACGGCGCCCAGAGTGATTGCCTCAAGTTGCAGACCTTCGTCGCACATCGGGTCGGAGGTCAGCCCTCGGTCAAGACATTGGACAATATATGCGGCAGGGCGTTCCCCCTCTGCGGGGCCGCACCAGTCGGCAAGATATCCTGCCCAGCCGAGAAGCGGGAAAACAGAGTCACACTCCCCGGCCTCCTCCACAAGTCGATATTTCAACGGCTGCAGATTGCGCCCCGATGCACACAGGCACGCGAGCGACGCCAGTTCCGCGAGTATTTCACGACTTATTCTTTCCTCCTGTTTAAAACGACGATACGAACGATTGCGTTCGAGCAATTCTTTGAGTTCTTTGAATTCCATATCCCAAATTTAATAAATATATGCTAATTTTGCAACAGACTCTCGTTCCTTATAATTTCGCATAGCATGATCATAGAAGATATAAAGCCTCTTTTCCCCTCGATAGAAGCGGAAGACACACCTCTTCTGATCGCAGGACCATGCAGCGCCGAAAGCCGCGGACAGGTGCTTGAGACAGCAAAGGCGCTGGCTGCCTGCGGCGTGAAGGTGTTTCGCGCCGGAGTCTGGAAACCTCGCACGAAACCCGGAGGTTTCGAGGGCATAGGCTCTCCGGCACTTTCATGGCTTTCCGAGGCAGGTAAACTCACAGGCATGAGTGTGGTCACCGAGGTGGCCACGGGAAGTCATCTTCTCGAAGCTCTCGATGCGGGAATCGACGCGGTATGGATCGGAGCCCGGACCACTGCAAATCCTTTTGCCGTCCAGGAGATTGCCGATACTTTCGCTTCGCTCTCGCCGGCCCGGCGCGACAGCGTGGCGGTGCTGGTAAAGAATCCGGTGAACACCGATCTTGAGCTATGGATCGGCGCTATCGAACGGCTTTATGAAGCGGGTGTGAGACGAATCGGGGCGGTGCATCGCGGATTTTCCGCCTATGGCACCCGCATCTACCGCAATCCGCCGGAGTGGCGCATACCTCTCGAATTTCACCGCCGGCTTCCTCAGGTGCCTCTTCTTTGCGACCCTTCCCATATAGGAGGGAAACGCGAGTTCGTCCTGCCGCTTGCACAAAGGGCGATGGACATGAACTTCGACGGGCTGATCATTGAATCGCATTGTCACCCCGACGAAGCTCTGAGCGACAGCCTCCAACAGATTCTTCCTTCGGAAATACCGGCGGTTTTCGAAATCATGCGCCGCCGTCGACGCGAGGATGTCTCTTCCCTGCCGCTCGAACAGATGCGCCGCAAAATCGATGATCTCGACGACCGGTTGCTCGACATACTCTCGCAACGCATGGCCGTGGCCCGGGAAATCGGAGAATATAAAAAACAGAACGACCTGCAGGTGGTGCAGAAGCAACGCTACAGCCATCTGATGCAGAAGCGGCAGGAGGAGGGGGAGGCTCTCGGCCTCGGGCGCAAATTCATCACCACGGTGATCTCGGCCATCCATGAGGAATCCGTCAGGCAACAGCTCGAGAACAGGGAGCCGGAAAATCAGAAAAAAGATTAAGACTCTGTTCCTTAATTTTTTTTGTCACAGATTCCTGATCTCCGAGTATTACCGATAAACAGAATCCGCTACGAGGTGCCGTCTCTCTCCACGGGGTCTCTTCAACATTGGATATGACAGACGAAGAGTTCAAGTCTCTGATATTGCCCCGGCAGGACATGATGTACCGTGTGGCGTTTCTCATCCTCAGGAAAGAGGAGGATGCGGCCGACATTGTGCAGGAGACAATGCTGAGTCTGTGGCAGAAACGGGCTTTCCTCTCCTCGGATGGCAACATTCCGGCATATTGCGCCGCGGCAGCGCGCAATAAGTCGCTCTCACATATCCGCGACACCGGCAATGTTGTCAGCATCGAGGATACCACAGTCGAACCGGCTGAGGAGCCCTCTGTGAGATTCGAGTCAAAGGAGCGGCTCTCGGCGGTGGAATCAATGCTCGAGAGATTGCCGGAGAATCAGAAGCGTGTGATACGGCTATTCTCATATTCAGGATGTTCCAATGAGGAGATAGCCGAAATCACAGGATTCTCCGATGTAAATGTCAGAGCGTTGCTGAGCCGCGGACGGCGGCGGCTCCGCGAGTTGCTGTCCTCTTCAGCCAAACATTAGGAGCTGTTTCTAAAATGATTGAATATGAACGATAATTTCGACATAAAACTACAAAACGCCAAACTCTTGCTCGAGAGATATTATTCCGGCGAAACAAGTCAGCATCAGACTTCCCTGCTCATCGGGTTGCTGCATGAGCTGATCGAGGAGAATCGGGAGCATACCGGTTCTCTGGCAGATGAGTTGCGGATAATTCTGGAAATTGAGGGTATAGGCGCAGAGAATATAGCCGTGCCCGCCGACCTCAATCGACGCATAGAGGACGCTTTGCCGAAACGGAGGGGATGGCGGAGGCGTATTTCGGTGGCTGTGACATCGGCCGCGGCCGCGGCAGTTGTGGTCTTCGGCACATGGAAAGCCGTGGACTATGCCGGAAAGGATGCCCGGTTCGCCGATACGCCGAAGACCGCGACAGCAACCATAGCCCCGTCTGAAACGGAGTCGGACAAAGAATCCGGAGAGTTAATCATGACATTGCCGCAACCCGACAGAATCGCAGCCTCAAAGAAAGCGACGAGTCCTAAACCATCCGCTGTCATAAAAAATGTTGAAACCTTCCGGGAGGGCGCAACTCGCGGCAACATCCGAGAAGTCACCGATCCGGAGGAAGCGGCCATGATCATCGACCGCGTTTTAGTGAAGATGATGAAAACCGTAAATACAGCCGAGGCCGCATGCGATGAGCCTCAGATAGTGATCGACAATATGAATCATACAATTGCAAAAGCCACATTATGAAGAATTTTTTAACATCCGCGATATTGGTTGTCACGGCTCTCGCCTGCGCTCCGTCAGCCTCTGCACGCGATTTATTCCCCTCGCTCTTCGATGAACCCGGCATCGAGACAGTATACGTATCCAAAACGATGTTGCTCAATACCGACAAGTCAAGAGACATCCTCTACAGTTCACTCCATCTCTACGACAACAGGAATCTCGAAGACCTTTATGTTTACTCCTGTATCACTCCCGAAGGCGTGCAGGCTGCCAAGAAGGCGTTGGACGAATATCTGGACAAGAACAAGATGGAGACTCTGATGCGCACAAAATCGCAAAAGGAATCCTCCACAATCTATGGACAGCCGATTCCCGGGAAAGAGGGACATTTCTCCGTGATAATCCTTGTGAGCGGGGGCAAGAACTATAACATCGTGGTACTTTCGGGCGACATCGTGTTCAATTTCGGCCAGCTCGGAAACCTCGACAAGATACTCATGGAGGGGGCGAAGAGGCTCAATGCAAGCGGTGTAGCATGTCAACCAATCTTTCTCCCGAACCGATGGTATAGCCTTGGGTCGCTGAAACTACCCGGTTGAAAGTATCGGCTACCACCACAAGCGGGCGCGATCCGTTTTCGAGATTGAGAGATTCAACAAGCTCGGAGGCGATCGCGCCGTTTTTGTCTATCCCCAATACCACAGTAGAGGGAAGGGAGGGAAAGGCGGAACGGTCGAAACGGTTCAGTTCATCCTCGTCGGCGAAAAGCATAACAATCCTGTTGCCCTGTTTCTCAAATTCTTCGCGCAAGGCGCAGATATCGTTCAGTATATGAGAGGTCGGTTCGTCTCCCGGCTTTATAAGTCCGAGAACATAATAGCCACGTCCGGTAGCGGAGAGAATGCTTCTCTGTTCGCCCGTAGAGCCATCTATAAATATATTCTCGGCATTCAGCGAGCCTATCACAGACAAGGTGCTGCTGTCGTTGCGTATTATCAATGGCACATCCGTTATTCTGTTTTCTTTTATTCGGAAAATCTCGCCTCGCGCAAGCACGGAACCGTCGGCCATTCTGCGTCCCGAGAGCAGAAGATATTGTCCCTTTTCGAGCCTCAGGCTGTCAGCGTCCATCTCATTAAAGCCTTCATTCTCCGGATATTCGAGTTGCACGGGGACGCCATCGGTGATGCGCGACAAGCCGAACTGCGAATAGTATTTCGGATTTTCAAGGCGCCCTTCGGGCGTGAACATAAGGCGTGCCGTTCCGGCAGCCGCTAAGGAAGCCGCCGCCGCATTTTCGTTTTCCCCTCCGAAACGGACATCAATCCAGCCTTCCGAGTCGGTGTGATATTGCGTTTTGGCGGTTACAGGATCGATTCTTGCCGGTATTCCGATACTTCTTGCCATTGACACGAACAGTATTCCGCGCGAGCGTGGATCGGCCATCCCTGTCAGCCATACGGCTCTTGGATCCATTCTCAGTCGCGAAGGATTGCCTACAGTATCTATCGATATTCTTGAAGCGACAAATTCGGCGAGCAAAGAGGGATCAGACCTGAATCTCGCGGAATCTCCGGCGCTTGTCAATTTTCTGAAAAATGATTTATAAGGCACCAGCCCTTCATTCTCCACGCGAGGGTTGAGCACATAATCGCGAAAGAGCTCTCCTTCGCCACGGGGCGTGAACCGCAGGTTATCATCGATAACTTCAGCCGTTATGTCGCGTCGGTCCTTCTCGCTTACCGTAAGGAGCAGATCGAGACATAGCGCGCGGTCTGAAGCGGAGGATTCGAGGACCCGCGCCAACATTCCGCCGTTCCCCCTCGCCTCGGTGAGTACCTTTGCAGTCTTTGCCTCGTCAAGCCCGAGACGGCGACCAACAGAGCGCGCACGCTCCTCATTGAAGAATCCCGATGTGTAGGCATTGCGGATGCTGTCTTCCCGGGCAAGACGCCGGTTGTTGAGCGCTTCGGCGCCGGGCGAGGCCAGAGGAAGTGAAGCCGACTGTCTCGGGGGTACTATATCAAGATCAAACCCTCCCGTATAATTCTCATCCTTATCAAGTATGACTTCCATGATCCGGTCATCGGCCGGATTGCCTTTGGCGAAACCGAACCGCCGACCGTCGGTGGCCCATATCACCATATCTCCGCGACCTGCCACGAGCGAGGCGGTGCCGTCGCTTCCCGACCTCTTTCTCGCGGCGGGATAAAGATCGGCATAGTTGTAGATGCAGAAATTGACTTTTGCTCCCTCAACAGGTTTGCCGGAAGTATCGACTACTCTCACGTGTATGGTGCCTGTAGGGGCATAGTTGGATGTTACGTTTATTGTAGTGATCAACGGCTCTGAGGCAAGGATCTCTTCGGGACCTCCGTAAGATCCGGCCACATTCGTGGTCATGAGCAGACCGCGCGAGGCGGGAGCGTTAAACCATGCCATATCAAGCATAGGCGCCGGCTCGCAGGCCCCGAGGAAATGCCATTTCCCATCCACCCAGGCCTCTACCCAGGCATGATTGTCATCGGTATGCGCCCAGCGCGGAGTATATACCTGCCGGGCAGGTATTCCCACCGAACGCAATGCCGCCACTGCGAATGTAGATTCTTCGCCGCAGCGGCCTATGGCCTGACTCACGGAGCTCAGCGGACTGCTCGTTCTGCCGTCGGAAGGACGATATGTCACCTTTTCATGACACCAATGGTTAACCTCAAGCAGAGCCTCTTCCATCGACATCCCTTTCAGCCTCTCTTTCAGCTCGGCATAGAACACTTCGCGACTGTTGTCGAGATTCTCGTTGTTCACTCTGACCGGAACCACAAAATGGCGGAATTCCTTTTCAGGGACGCTTTTGCCCCAGGGCATCTCTTCGCGGGCTTTTAGCGACATCCTGACGTTATTGATAAAGAATTGGGGAGCGTATGCCGTTATATCGGGGGTCTGCATGGCTGAATAAAGCCATTCCACAAGTTCCCTTTCATTATTTTCAAGTCGGCCGATTTCTTCGGAAGCTCCGGGAAATACTTTCTCCACCACAGCCAGACGGTTGTCGGCGCCCCCCGATATTACTGCCGGAGCAGCCGAACTTCCGAAAGCGTTCAATACTAAAGCCGAGACAAATGCCTCAGCCGCTATCTTTATTCTCATTGACAATGTTGTTCCCATTAGATTCTATTCCTTTTCCAGATTTAGAGCGCGTTTTTCAATTCCGCCACAATCGCAGCGGAGGTCTCGAAGCGCGAATACTCGTCCGTGTCGGCGCCTCCCATTCCTATCCCCTCTCGACGGAATGTCATTCGGCTTTTCCGCACTTCTTTAGCGGAAGCATGAATCTCCTTTACGCCTGTAGTATCCGCAATCTCGCGGATATTCGCAGGAGTGACACCGCCTCCCGCCATTATAGAAATCCTTGAACCGGCACGCTCCGCGAGTTCTCTCAAAAGAGAAAGTCCTTCGGGCGCCGACGCGCTCTGTCCCGATGTCAGTATGCGGTCGAAACCGAGTGCGATGATCTTCTCCAGAGCTTCGAAGGGATCCCGGCATAAGTCGAACGCTCGGTGGAAAGTGGTGCTCACTTTCTGCCCGGGAGAAGCAGATTTCGCTATTGCTTCCAAAACTTCCGAACATGCATAGTCGTCGATATCTCCATCGGAAGTCAGGGCGCCGAACACAATACCGTCGGCGCTGTTGCCCACTGCAAACGCCGCATCCTGCCGGCAGAGCATCAACTCTTTGTCGGAATAGAGGAAGTCGCCGGAACGGGGACGCACGAGCACATTCACCGGCACAGGATTCATTTTCCGGCGACTTTTCCATAATGCCTGCTCAATCATTCCTGCCGACGGGGTCAGCCCTCCGCATTCAAGGCCGCAGCACAGTTCTATGCGGTCGGCTCCGCCGGAAAGAGCGGCCCCGACGCTGTCGATATCGCCGCAACATATCTCAAGTGTTATCTTTTTATCCATTATTTCAAAAAGCCGGTTACGTAATTTAAAGCCGATTTATCTTATATTTCCACTTCGATTATATAGTCGTCGCAATCCGCGATCTGAGGCAACATAACTCTGAAGCCATCAGTAGTCTTGCGATAATCAAGTTTCTTTTTGCCGGAATATTCCCTCACCCCTTTCACTTTCCCCTTATAGGGCACATCTATCTGACGCGAATCCATATTCATCACATGCAGAAAGAGCCTTCGGTCGGTGGTTGTTGCAGTGCCCCATTCCACTTTGCCGAAAGGAGAGCCTTTGGTGCCGTAGATTGTCTCGCCGTTGGCTCTGAGCCAGACGCCGAGCGATTTAAGACGGTCGAGAGCCACCGCGGGCAACTCCCCGTTGGGCTGAGGCCCGATATTGAGCAAAAGATTGGCCCCCTGGCCCGCAGTCTTGACAAGATACCGGATCAGTGCCCTGGCGTCTTTATAGTTCGTATCCTCCACCTTATAGCCCCACATGCCGTTCATAGTCTGGCATGTTTCCAAGGGCAATCTGCTGATGGCGGCTGTCCCGCTATATCCTGCAGTGTTCTCGCCGGGAACATCCCGTTCGAAAATCTGTATATCCTCTCCTTCGAAAGGCGTCTGATGATGATTGTTGCCAATCATGCAGCCGGGTTGCAGACTGTGGATCAGAGCGTATTGCTCAGGCAAATGCCAGTCGAACGGCACAGCATCTTCATCATGATCCCACCATCCGTCGAACCATACGGCCCGGATTGGTCCGTAGCCCGTCAGAAGTTCTGTGAGTTGTCTGTTCATGAACCCGTAATAGGAATCCCAGTCGTTGCGTGTGGAATCGCGGCCGGTGGTGTGTCCCGTCCTCCCTTGCGGATAATCGTCGCGGCCCCAGTCGAGATGAGAGTAATAGAGATGCAGCTTTATATCCTTTTTGCCGCATTCATCGGCCAGTTCTCTGAGCACGTCGCGTTTGAACGGAGTGCCGTCAACGATATTGTAATCGCTCTCGGCGGTGTCGAACATCGAAAAACCGTCGTGATGGCGCGTGGTGAAACAGATATAGCGCGCTCCGGAATCCTTGATGGCATCGACCCATTCGGCAGCGTTAAAATCAGCCGGATAAAAACCGCGGGCGGCTTTGCTGTATTCAGAATGCAACGGCCCGTAATTGAGATACCATTCTCCGCGGGCATACATGCTGTAGATGCCCCAATGGATGAAGATGCCGAATCTGTCGGCTTCAAACTCACGGCGACTTTCAAGCACCTCTTTCGAGGGCACATATCCGGAGGCTCCTGCAACCTGCGGAAAGATAAAAGCGGCAGCGCAGATGCAGGCGCTCACCTGTTTCATGATATTCGACTTCATTTGTTGTCAGACTGTTTTCACAAATATAATGAAGTTGGCGTTAATAAACAACAAGGCGCGGCAAAATCCCGTGGATTCACCGCGCCATGATGCTTGATAAGGGCAGAAGCCTTGTATTATTTCAAAACCTTGATTGTCTTTCCTGCGCCAGAAGCATTTCTTACCGCGAGCATATATACTCCGCCGGGAAGAGCCTCGATATTTACGGATGCCGTTCCGTCAAGTTCTGCCTTGAATACGACAGCGCCCGAAATCGAGATCACATCCAATACAGCGCGGCCATCGCTATTTACCTTTACAATGCCATCGCGATATGACACCGACAGATTCTCTGCCATAATGCTTTCAACTTCTGAGGCGGCGTTTATGAAATCGGAATAGACTTCGCGATCCATGGGAGAATAGTCTGTTTCTCCCTCCATCTTACTGAAGGAGGTTTTCTCTGTCATCATTCCGTTGTTGGCGTCATAGTTGATATCGTAACGCTCGGAAAAGAATTCCTTGAGATTCTCGGCATTGGTGCCTATTGATTCCATATAAAACACCAGATTCCCTTTCTCATCGTATTTGATTTCCCTTCTCACCATGCTTGCCGGTTCTCCGCCGGAATAAGCGAAAGTATCGAAACAGATATTGCCGTCTTTCACCCGGTAGGTACATTTTTCATAGACCGTTCCAGTCTCCTTCACCGTGGTTGTTCCCTCATAATTCAAACCATCCACAGTATATTCCGAATGCAACAGACCATTCTTGCCGTCGATTCTTTCCGATGCCTTCAGAATATTATTGCCGATGACCGGATTATCCTCCACTTCGAGCACCTGACCTTCGAATTTCGCCCACTCCATGTTGCGGACAAGGGGTTGTTTTTCGCTCCATTGCTTTGTATCGGAATCATAGGTGCTCTCTTCGATGGAAGTGAGAGCGGCCGGTGTGCCCGCATATACATATGTATACCGGATTGACGGAATCCATTCGCCGTTATGATATTGCGACTGCGTATAAACGGTGATGTTTCCCTCAGCATCGCGCTCTATATTTTCGGATTGAGAACCTTCCGACAATACCCATGCCGATGCCGCGGCATCCCATGAATATGTGTTGTTTTCAATCAGATGGTCTTTCAGTTTGGAATCGTAGGCGAAGGTACGGCGCGTTTTGTTCATGAATCCGTTGCCATAAAGATCCTGCGATTCGATGCGTTCCTTCACTCTTCCCTCCTCATCATAAAGGATTTCGGTCTTGATCTTTCCTTCAGAAACGGGGAAGGTGGCCAATGTGCCTGTCAGCAATCCTGTGCGTGAATATGAATTGGTTTCGGTGCGCAGATGTGTCCAGTCGGTGGCTCCGTTTCTGAATTCGTAGAAATTGGTGGTTCGCGGACGGATAATCTCTGCTTCCGTCTCGGCCAGACTCCGCTTTATGTTAGCCGGAATTCTGCTTACCGCCTTCGTTTCAGCACATGTCGACACAAGGACAAGACCGGCAATAAATGTAGTAATCGTTTTTCTCATAGGATATTTATGTTAGTTAGTTTCAATTTGCAATAGGGAAGTCCGGAGCAGAATCGATCGCCATTGTTTAGAAGGTGGTGTCTCATCATAATGATGGTATCCCTCTTATTTCTAATCTATTTCACAGAAGATGTGCAAAAATACAAATTTTTTGTTTATTTTGTAGAACATTAGTGTTAAATTTTAAACCGAAAAATGTCGGAATCAGTGAATAACGAAATAACCGTCGACATGCTTGCACGCTCTATGCGCACAAAGCTTGCCGCAATTTATGGCGAGGGAGAGGCCAAAGCTATGGTCGCACTGATTTTCCATGCCTTGAAAGGATGGGACCGCACTGCCTTGATAATAAACGGTGATCTTCCTGCCTCCGGATGGATTCAGAATAAGACATCGGATATCATGGAGCGTCTCAGCAGGCACGAACCGATACAGTATGTTCTCGGTGAGGCTTATTTTTACGGGATGAACTTCTGTGTTACGCCTGCCACTCTCATCCCGCGCCCGGAAACCGAGCAGCTTGTGGATATCATCGTGAAGGAGAACAAAGCGAGCGACCTGCGCGTGTTGGATATCGGCACCGGGTCGGGCGCGATAGCTATTGCTCTATCGCGCAACCTCCCCTTTTCGCAGGTTTCGGCCATCGACATTTCGTCGGAAGCCCTCGTCGTTGCCCGCCAAAATGCCGAAAACCTCCATGCCTCTGTCAATTTTATCGAAGCGGATGTTTTCCATTATTCGCCGCAGCCCGATTCGTTCGATATCATAGTGAGCAATCCCCCCTATGTCGATGATTTCGAGAAAAGCGGTATGGAGAGAAATGTGCTCGACTATGAACCGCATTCGGCTCTTTTTGTGCCCGACGACAATCCTCTCCTATATTACAAGCGCATTTCGGAGATAGCCGTTCAGGCTCTGGCTCCGAAGGGGAGTCTGTATTTGGAAATAAATCCGCGTCATGCGGCGGAGCTCGCCGCGTATCTGGAGGAGCATGGATTTTGCGAAGTGCGGACAATCAACGATTTCCGCAATCTCCCGAGATTCATCAAATGTCAAAAGTAAAACTCTGTTCCGTATGATTCCACGAAAACCGGCTGACCCCGAAAAATTACGTCTCAAGATGGCGGGGCTCTGTGCCCGATCCGAGCATTGCAGATTTGAGATTCGCGAGAAACTGCTCCGCGCCGGTCTCCCATCCTCTACGGCGAATGATATCCTTGACTATCTTGAGAATGAACGGTTCATCGACGATGCCCGATACGCCCGCAGCTATGCCAACGATAAGGTGAGGTTTGCCCGATGGGGACGGCGAAAGATCCGCGTTTATCTCGCGCAGAAACGGATTTCATCGGCAATCGCCGCCGAAGCACTCGATGAGATCGACGAAAAGGAATATGCCCACGCTCTTGCCGAAGCCGCAGAGGCGAAGGCACGCAATCTCGACCTCACGGACTTTGACGACCGCCGACGGCTCTACCGACATCTCATATCGCGAGGCTTTGAATCCGGCCTGATTTCCCGCCGGATATCATCAATGGTCAAAAAACTGAGAGACCAAGAGGAATGAAAATGCGACTGAGAGAGACTTTGCGAGAGGGCACCGTTGCCATAGGGAGTTTTCTCTATCCGAGAAGATGCCATATCTGCGGCGTCACACTCGACACCGCCTCCGAATATATATGTCCTCTCTGCGAGTCGCGATTGCCACGCACATATTATCATCGCCGCGACATGAACCCCATGGAGCAGCGGTTCGCCGGTCTTTTTCCGTTCGAGCACGCCTCGGGACATTTCTTCTATTCCTCAGGATCGGAACTCAGCTCACTCGTGCAGGATTTCAAATATCGAAAATTCCGCGGTCTTGCGCGCCATCTCGGCAAGCTTATGGCACGCGAGCTCATCATCACCCCTTTTCTCTCGGACATAGACGCCATAATCCCCGTACCGATGCATTTTATGAAAAAAGCGAGACGAGGTTACAATCAGACAGAGGAGATAGCCACCGGCATATCCGAAGAAACAGGCATCCCTGTCTACACAAACCTCAGAGCCCGCAAACCTCACCGCTCGCAGACATACCTCAGTCCTGAGAAACGCCGGAAGAACACCAAAGACGTCTTCACCGTCAATCGCCCGGAGCAACTCACCGACGCCGGCATCAGGCATATCCTTCTTCTCGACGACATCTGCACCACCGGCGCCACCCTTACCTCGGCCTCCACCGCCATCCACGCCTCCCTCCCCGACATCCGCCTCTCCCTCCTCACCCTCGGCGTCACCTTTTGATAGTCGCGACTGCACTTGCCACGAAGAATTTAACACTTTTAACATCCTTTAATCCAATAATTGTTACTAAATTTGCGAAATCATAAAAAGCATCTACTCCTATTCTGAATTATCCATGTATTTTTCAATATACTATCGATTTCACCAATCAATAATAACTATATGAACAAACCTTTACTCAAACGACTGCTTATTCTTATAGCGGTAATTCTGACTTCGTTCTGTGCGAAAGCTCAGTTTGTTAAATCAGGCAACGTTTATTATCAGATTGTAAATATCGGGAGTGAAATCGGTGCTGTTGTCTCACCTGATTCAGAAAAATACGCCCGACAGGAAGGAACCTACAACGGAAATCTCGTTATTCCGGAAACTATGGAATATGATGGTACCACCTATTCCGTAATAGGAGTTAACGGATCTTCGTTCCTCTATTGCACTGACCTCAGATCGCTGTCAATTCCCAAGACAGTCCGTTCCGCTTTTGTATTTCAGGACTGTCCGAATCTTACAAGTGTCATAATCGCTCCTGAAAATCCCTACATATTCATAGAAAACGGCATCATCTATACAAAAGAGTGCAATGTCAACAACATCGCGGTTGCAAACAGACAATATATCTATGGGGCTGTTCCGGCATTGGTCAAAGGGGATGTAGTTATTCCCGAAGGTGTCGAAAATATCTACTACTTCCAGAATTGCACAGGCTTGACTTCTCTTTCATTTCCGGCAAGTCTTGTAAGCTTCGAAAACAGTACTTTCACGGGTTGCGAGAATCTCTCGTCGGTTTCAGTCAATTCTGCAAACGAAAACTTCACATCAATCGACGGATGTCTCGTTTACAAAAGTGAAAACCAGCTCTCCTTTGTACCCCAAGGGAAAAGCGGAGACTTCACAATCCCGGCCGGAATTATGGGAACAGACATAGGTGCCTTCTCAAGTTGCAACAAACTGAAAAGTGTTACTATACCGGAAACTGTAAAGTGGATTTCAGAACCTTTGTTCAAAAATTGCACAGGTCTTGAGTCTGTAACATTCAATCGCACCGAATATGGATTCTCTTCAAAAATCGCCGAAGGCTGTACCAATTTAACAAAGTATATAATACCTGAGAATTCATCAAAATTTGTTTCAATCGAAGGTTTGGTATATTCAATTAAAGAAAATAAACCATATTCGTTATGTGCTGTGCCCAATGGTATAAAGGGGAATATCAAGATTCCGGAAGGTGTGCGGGAAATCGGCTCAAATGCATTTTTCAACTGTCTGAACATTACAAGCATTGACTTTCCCAAAAGCTTAGAAAAAATTTATTATTATAGCAAGAGTTATGCCTTCAATGGAATTCCGACGCTTGAAAAGATTATATTAAGAAGTTCCCTACCGGCAGATTCCTATAGAAATCTGAGCGTTGCAAGTCAACTCGACAATATGGTTGTTTATGCTCCATATTCCTCGATCGAGTTAATTAAGACACTCTACAAAGGTACTGTCCTTCCGATTGACATGCCTTATACCATCACCGATTTCAAGACTTATATAAAAGGTGTTTCGTTCAAACTTGCCAAAACTGAAGGTGTCGATCTTCCGACAGACGAACCTTTAAAAGTAACTGTCGACGGCAAGGAAATCAAGCCGGATGCCAATGGCCTCTACCTGTGCGATGATCTGAAAGACAACACGAAATATACCATCGGGATAACAGGCTGTCAACCCTACTCTTTCACCACAAAGCCGATTGATGTCACATTCAATGCGAATTCTACGCAGAAAACCATTACCGTTAAAAATCTTGTCATCAGCAGCGATGAAACTTTCAAATTCGACAAATTCGGATTTACCTTCAACAAAAAGGACTATGATTTCAACGGAAAAGAGATTGTTTTCAAAGATCTCAAGCCGGGTACATCTTATTCCTTCATACCTTATGTTTACCAAAACGACCAAAAGATTACACTCCCCTCTAAGAGTTTGAATACAAAAGCCATCAGCGTAAGCATCAGTTCTTCGAAAGTTGGCCCGACATCGGTATTCCTCAAAGGAACTGCCAATCCAGGGGATGCCAAGATATCGAAAATGTACTTCACCGACGGCAAAACACAGATGGATGGCCAGACTCTCACCTTCACCGGTCTCGAGCCAAGCACTAAATACTCTATGAGTTTCGTTGTTGAATGCGAGGATGGCTATCGCAATTCCAAGAGCGTGAACATTACCACCAAGGCTCTTGAACTTGAAACCCTGCAGCCTAAAGGCGTTTCATCATCCTGCTCTATCGTTGCCGCCACAACCAATATGTCGGATGAGGAAACAGGTGCCGGATTCCAGTGGCGCAAATACGACGCTCCCGAATCGCTCAAATCAAGCGAGGGCAACGCTGCCATCTACGGCGGTCAGCTCGAAGGATACCTCAAGAACCTGCAGAGCACTTCTTACTATAAAGTTCGCGCATTCTATAAATCCAATGCCGGAAATTACAAGTATGGCGATTGGGTTACGTTTGACCCGAGCGATTTCAGCTTCTTCGAGCCTACGGTTCACACTTACGCAACTACCGACATTACCCCCAACACTGCAACCGTGCGCGGTTATGTTCTTGCAGGAACGGATGACATCCTCAAACAGGGTTTCGAATACTGGATGGCAAGCGGCCAGAAGCGCATGCAGGCATACGCCCCCATTGACAACAACACCGTGCAGACTGTCCTCTCGAATGGTCAGGTAATGATTGTCACGCTCAAGGATCTTACGCCCGAAACAGAATATGTATATCGCGCATTCGTCACTACTTCCGCCGGTACGAAATATGGCGAAGAGCAGACCTTCACAACGCCCTACGACCCCTCGGGTGTAGGAAGTGTTGTCAGCGATGAAACCCGCACAATAGTCGGCTACTACGACATCAACGGTCTACGTTACGACAATCCTCAGCCCGGCTTCAACATCGTGGTCTACTCCGATGGCACAACAGAGAAGCAACTAATCAAGAGATAAACCTTGAGAGGCAGATTCCAAGAGATCATAGTTCGATAAGCAAAATCTCAAAAGAGAATCCTACTTCTTCATAACCTCAACGAGGCCTTGCCGCTCACGGCAACGCCTCGTTTTTTTCACGCCGAACGTGCGTTCGGTCGTCAGGCCACGCACGTCCACCCTCATGCCGCGCACGTTCGCGGCATCATCCACCGCGCACGACCGGTCGTCATTACACGCACGATCGGTCATCATGTCCCTACGTGCGCGGAATATCGCAACAAAAAAAAGGACGCATCTCAGATGCGTCCCTAAAGGTGGCGATTACCTACTCTTCCGCTTTCG
>URNY01000009.1 GCA_900549375.1 uncultured Bacteroidales bacterium
GCGGAGGTATAAATGTGATAGACCGCAACGGCAATCTCATCCCCTTTGCTTCGAGCGAGGTCGAGTTTGAACGCGGTCATATTTTCTCTCTCACCCCGGATAAGGAGGGAACTCTCTGGATCGGGACATCCGACGGCCTCTACCGCTACGACGGAGAGAAGATCATTTCGCATTTCACCTACAGCAACTCCCGCCTTCCGGCCGGGAACATCTATGAGATTTTCTTCGATTCGAAAGGGAAAGGCTGGATAGGCACCGAGAACGGTCTTGCCATCTATGATCCGTCGACACGCTCGATCCGCACCGATCTCTTCCCCAAAGGATTTTTCAACCGCACGAACATTCGCCAGATTTTCGAAGACCGCAACCACCGTCTCTATTTCCTGCCCGACAAAGGTAACTTTTACGTGTCGGACCTTACGATGGGGATTTTTTCGCAGGTAAATGACGATGCTCTCGCCAACCGCGACGTTAAAGCAATCGCGGAGGATTCCACCGGACATCTCTGGCTCGCTACCTCGAACGGCATGTTGCGATGGAACGGCCGTGACACCTGGGATGAATATGGTTTTGCCGACGGCATACCTAATCCGATATTCAATTCGAGCCGTCCGGTAAAGGATGAGAAAGGGAATATATGGTTCGGCAATTCGGGCGGATTGGTGATGCTCTCATCGGAGCTGATGGGACCTCCGGCGGGCGCCGCGCCGATGAAAATAAACGAGATACTCGTGAACGGCCGGGAATTCAACGGTCGCACAGAGCGGATGGATAACGGCGAAGAACATGTATGGTTCCCGCATCACAGCAGCAACGTGGCTTTCTCCCTTTCGGCATTCAGCTATACGAATCCAGACCAGATACATTATGAATACCGGATGGACGGTGTCGACGATGAGTGGAAGACCTGCGGCAAGGATTTCCAGATCACATATTTCTCATTGCCCCGGGGCACGCATACTCTTCATATCCGTCTGCGGGGAGCGCAGGAGGATGCAGCCACTATCGTGATTCATAATCCCTGGGAGTGGTGGATATGGACTCTGCTCGTGGCCGGGCTCGTGATAGTTTTTCTGACAGTCCTTCTCGCCGTGAAACACCGCAGAGGGTCGAAAAACATGGAACTGACCCGTTTTCCTGAAGAAGTTGAAGCAGAAGAAGAGGAATCCGAGGAAGATATTTCGGATCAGAAGTATAAAGTCAGGAAACTCAGCGAAGATGAATGCCGCGAGATAGAGAAGAAGCTCGAGCGGATAGAGAAAGATGAGCGCCCCTTCGTGCGTCCCGACCTTCGGTTGAGTGATCTTGCCGAGATGGCAGGAGTTTCGAGTTATAAGCTTTCCTACTACTTCAGCCAATACAAGCACACCACCTACTACGTATATATCAACGCACTCCGAATAGCCGAATTCAAACGCCTGGCTCATTCGAAAGACGCGCAACGCTACACCCTTACGGCCTTCTCCGAGATGGCAGGCTTCAGTTCGCGGGCATCATTCTTCCGCTATTTCAAAAAGATCGAGGGAATATCTCCCGCCGAATATCTACGCAAGATAGAAAAATAATTAAAATTCAAAATAATGAATAAGTCAGGAAAGACAATCGCCGTTGCCCTCCTCGGGCTGTCGTTGACCGCCGGCGCCGAGGTGACGGTTTATCCGGCTCCTGAGGAGGCGGCGCTCAACAATTCTTTTTCGGTTGATGTCAGAGAGCCCGGAGGCACATGGAAACCGGTATCCGTCTATGAGGTAAAGGTAGACGAAGTGAAAAACGCCCGGCATAACGTTCGGAAATCCTCGATGGCATATTTCGATTTCGATGGAAAGGCAGAGATCCGCGTTCGCGCCAACGGACGCAAGATCGAGAAAGCGGCGGTGCGTCCGTTCTCCTACGATATAAAGCCGCAGGTGAAGGGGGATGAGATGATCTTCACTATCGACAGGCCGCGCCTGATGTCGGTTGAAGTAAACGGCGAGATATTCGACAATCTGCAACTTTTTGCCAATCCCATCGATGAGAACCGTCCGAAAGATCTGAAGAAATTCCGCAAGAATAAAGACAATATCTATTTCGGTCCCGGATATCATAAGCTCGACACGCTTAAGATAGGCAGCGGCAAGACAGTTTACATCGCCGGTGGAGCAGTGGTCGACGGGGTATTGGAAGTTGAGAATGCAGAGAATGTGAGGGTGTTCGGACGCGGGATGGTTTATCCCTATCGCAAGATGGGGCTGAGCGTGCGCAATTCACGCAACGTGGCAATCGACGGTCTCTTTTCCACACAGTGCGCTGTCGGCGGGAGCCGGGGAGTGGAGATTAGCAATGTGAAAGTGATGAGCTATTACGGGTGGGGCGACGGATTCAACGTGTTTGCCAGCAGCGATGTGCATTACGATGGCGTGTTCGCGCGCACCAGCGACGACTGCACCACTATCTACGCCACGCGAAAAGGATTCACAGGAGGGTGCGAAAACATCCTGACCGAGAATTCAGTGCTGTGGGCAGATGTTGCACATCCCTTCATGATCGGGCTTCACGGCAACAGCAAGAATCCCGACACCATCAGCAATGTGCTCTATCGCAATATCGATGTGCTCGATATGCAGGAATTCCAGATCGACTATCAGGGAGTGTTCGCCATAATAACCGGCGACAACAACACCGTGAAAGACGTGACCTTCGACAACATCCGGGTAGAGAACTTCCGCCGCGGGCGGCTTTTCGACATACGCATTGCCTACAACAAGAAATATTGCACGGCCCCCGGCGGATGCATCGAGAACATTCTTTTCAAAGATATCATTTATAATGGCGACCGCTCGGAGATGTCGATGATCATCGGCTATGATGATGAGAGGATGGTGAAAGGCGTCAGGTTTGAGAATTTGGTGGTCAACGGTGTGAAAATCTTCGACAAGATGCCGGGCAAGCCCGGCTGGTACAAGACCGGCGACATGATGAATCTCTTTGTCGGCGAGCATGTGGAAGATGTGGTTTTTGAATAAATCAGAAGTTTTGCATGTATGCTATAACCGAAATGCAATTGATTGCGGCGGACGCATCTGGGATGCGTCCCTACAGCATTGCGTCTATATATGCAAAACTTGGGTTACTTATTAGAAAATAAAAGTCTGAAATATGAACCGAATTATAAAAATCTTCGCTATCGCGGCCGTGGGAATGCTCTATGCGCTTCCGGCCGGAGCGATAAAACATCCGTCGTTGCTGTTCACGCCCGAGCGGGTGGCGCAGGCGAAAGGGAAGGTAAAGAACGATACGGCCTACAGCAACGCATGGACCCGCATCCGGCATGAAGCAGATGCGCAACTCGGCAAGAACGATGTGCGAAAGATGGAATATCTTGCCCTTGCCTATCAGATGACGGACGATAAAGCATATTCCGACAAGATCAGGAAAATGCTGGCGGATGTATCGAAAATCAAATCATGGGGCGACAAAGAGATGCTGATGCGTCGTCCGGCATGGCGCAGCGAACTTCAGATGGCCCACAAAGCGTTTCAGCTTGCGGTGGCCTACGACGCCGTCTATGACGACATGCGTCCCTCAGAGCGCAAAGAGATAGCTCAGGGATTATACAGGCTTGCGGTGGAGCCTTTGCTCGGCGACTGGCTTGACGACTCCAAACGGATACATTCGCTCAACTCCATGGGCCACAACTGGTGGACCTCCTGCGTCGGGATGGGTGCTCTACTCGGTCTCGCCATTTCTGATGAAGTGCCCGAGGCCGGAAGACTGGCTGAGAAAGCCGTGGAGTCGCTTCCCGAATGGTTCTCTTTCGACGGCGACATGCTTCAGCATAAGCCGCGGACGTTCGACCGGAGCGGAGGAATGTACGAGAGCATCAACTATGCGAGCTTCGGAATCACCGAAGCGCTCCTTCTGCGTATGGCGTGGCTCAACTCGCATCCCGGTGCCAAGCTCGCCGAGCTTCCGCAGATGGCGCAGCTTCCGGCCTTCTTCGCCAATGTATGCTATCCGCGCGAAGGTATTCTCTATGACATCAACTTCGGCGACAGTCATAAGAACGTGACAGGCGAAAGCTCGCTCTATCTGGCATACGCCATGGGCGTGAAAGACCCTGTTACGCTCTGGTATGGCAAACAGGTGCAGTCCGGTCAGCACCGCGAAGGTTATCCGCTCCATTTCCCGATGGGTTTTCTTTACACTCCCGATCTGAAGAAGGCACCCGCGGAGCCGTCGCTTCCGAAATCGCATCTATGGGAAGACTTCGGGTGGGCCACGATGCGCGACACCTGGAAGAAAGACGGCACCATGCTCGCCGCCAAGAGCGGAATGACATGGAACCACTCTCATGCCGATGCCAACTCGCTTATATTATTCCATAAAGGTGAGGACATCATCAAGGATGCCGGCAATTCGAGTTACGGCACACCTGAATACCGGAATTATTTCTTCCAGAGCGATGCCCACAACGTTGTGAAATTCAACGGTAAAGGACAAAGTCGCCACCAACAGTACCACGGCTCGCCGCTACGCGGCTATATGGGAAATCTGCTCGACGGCGGCAACATCAAATATGTGCTTGCCGACGGAACCGGTCCGATGTCGGAGCATCTGCGCCGTAATTTCCGCCACTACCTCTGGATTGACGATGTGATTTATATAATTGATGATCTCGAGAGCCATGAGCCGGGAAAATTCGAATGGCTCTGGCATCCGGGGGGAGATGTGAAGAAACGCGGGGGCGACCTCGAGATAACGAATGGGGAGTCATCGGTAGTGCTCCGGCCCCTCTATCCGCAGAGTCTTGCGCCGAGCAATTTCGTGCATGATTATCCCGACATGCTATATTGGGAGATACTCGATGGTCCCACGGAGGACCGTAAAGGCACGGAACAGTATTGGTCGCTTAAGCTTCCGGCCGTTACCGACAAAGTGAAAGGTCTCACGGCCATTATCCTCAAGGATGATCCGAATCAGAACGCTCTGCCCGAGATGGAGAAGACCGAAGGGAAAGACTGGATCGGCCTGCGGGTAAAGTCCCAAGGGAAGGTAACCGATATTTACATCAACCAGCTTGCCGACGGGAGGCTCATGCACGTGAATTCCTGGATATATCCCGACGGATGGGAGACGGACGCCTATATGTTTGCCGTAACATATCCTGAAGGAAAGACGGCGGCCGAAGCCGAGGACGTGTTCATCTGCCACGGAAGCAGTCTGCGTCGTGACGGGAGGAACTGGTTCTCCTCGCTTGCCAAACTCAATCTTGTATCGACCAAAGAGGGAATGAAAGTGAACGGCCAGCCAGACCCGAAATATAAATTCCACAAAGGCGGGAAATAGAAATCTCTTGACCGAATAGGAGACTGCGGAAAATCAAAAGTGATTTTCCGCAGTCTTTTTTATATCTGATTAAGTAAGGAGGGGATTCATTCCGTATATACAATTGTATTAACCTAAACTGATATAATAAATGAAGCGAGGTTTTCTCAGCATGATGCTGCTTGGCGGAGCAATCTGTACGGCTCAAGGGGCTCCGGGAATCTCACTCCGGTCTCCTGAAGGGACGATGGGAGTGGAGATGGACTATCGGGCCGACAGCGACAGTACCGGCTCGTTGCATTGGTCGGTGACTTTCAAAGGGCAACCGATAGTGACCGATTCTCGCGCCGGGCTTGATCTCGACAACCGTCATTGGGAAATGGCCATTGCTCTCGGGAAAAGAAATATACCTCGTCCGGCATGCTGGATGGATAATTTCACGGTGGATTCCGTGACTACCTCGGGCCGCGACAGCGTGTGGCATCCGCTCTATGGCGAGCGCTCCACGGTGCGCGACCGCTACAACTCAGCCACGCTTCATCTCTCGAAAAAAGATGCATCGAAATATCGCCTCGATGTGGAGGTGAGGGCCTACGATGAAGGGATAGCTTTCCGCTATTACTTCCCCGAGCATCCCGCGGCAGTGTTCCATAAAGTGACGGAAGACCTCACATCCTATACCTTCCCCGCCGGAGTTAAGGCTTGGGCCGAGGAATGGGCGCAGGCACCCTTTGCCCGCAAAGATATCGGCGAGATCGACATACCAGTTGAGCGGGCATTGACGCTTGAATATCCCGGCGGCTATTGGGCGGCATTGACCGACGCCGATGTCGACGACTGGTGTCTCACCAAATTCGTTGCCGACAAAAACAGGTCGAATACGCTTAATTCCGTGATGTACAGTCCGGTGGATATCGTGACTTATTACGCCACTCCCTGGAAAGTGGTGATGGGCGCCGATACACCCGGCGAGCTTCTTGAGAACAACGATATAATACTGAATCTCAATCCCCCCTGCGAGATCGCTGATGCCGCGGAATGGGTTAAGCCCGGCAAGATAATGCGCGAGACCACCATCAGCACCAAAGGAGCGTTCAAGACGATCGACTTCTGCGCGGAGCACAATATCCCTTACATGCTTTTCGACTGGCTATGGTACCTTCCCTGCACTTCGCACGACGGCGACGCCACGAAGGTGGTGGATAAGCTCGACATGCCGAAAGTGGTGGAATACGCTAACTCAAAGGGCGTGGGAATCTGGCTCTACGTGAACCAGCATGCCCTGATGAAGCAGCAGCGTGAACTGCTTCCTCTGCTTAAAGAATGGGGCATAAAGGGAGTCAAGAGCGGGTTTGTGCAGTATGCTTCACATCGTTGGGCTACATGGCTTCATGATCTTGTGCGCGATGCCGCCCGCAACCATCTGCTGATGAATATCCACGATGAATTCCGGCCCTCCGGCTTCTCGCGCACCTATCCCAACCTTCTGACGCAGGAGGGAATCTGCGGCAATGAAGAATGGCCCGACGCCACCCACAATGTTACGCTTCCTTTCACGAGGATGATCAACGGAGCGGCCGATTATACAATCTGCTATTTCGACAAGCGGCTTCGCAACACCCACGCTCATCAGTTGGCGGCCTCGGTGGTTTTCTACAGCCCGTTGCAGACCATTCTCTGGTATGACAAGCCCGACCACTACAATGGCGAGCCCGAGATAGAATGGTTCGAGAATCTTGAAACCGTGTTCGATGATACGAAAGTGCTCGGCGGTTATCCGGGAGAATACGTGACTATAGCACGCAGGAAAGGAGACAGCTGGTGGATAGGCACCATGACCAACAACGAGCCGCGCAGAGAGGAAGTGAAACTCGACTTCCTCGATCCCGGCAAAAAATATGAAGCAAAAATATATACAGACGATCCCGGCGTGAAGACAGCCACGAAGGTGAAGTGCTCGCGCAAGAAGGTTAAAAGGGGCGACAGCCTGCGTTTCGACCTTCATGGCAGAGGGGGAGCGGCTGTGCAAATAGTTCCAGTTATCGACTGATTTATCATGAATAAGAAATTTTTGATTTACGGAGGTATCGGGTGTGCGATACTGCTCATAGGCGCGGGCGCCGCCGCGATGGCAATAAAAGAGCCCGCGCTGGATCCTGACAGAGAGCTTGCGTATTGCGATGCGAAAGTGAAGCGCACGCTGAGCGAACTGAAAGATAAAGACGGCAATATCGACTACACGATGCAGCCCCGTAACATCGCCAAAGATTCCACGCGTTGGCATCTGCGTCCGGTATGCGCCGAGGAATGGTGCTCGGGTTTTTATCCCGGTGTTCTCTGGTATGACTACGAGCTGACCGGCGACAAAGAGGTGCTCCGGCATGCCCGCAAAAGCTCGGAAGAGGTGGGGAAGATAGTAGATAAGCCAGTGTTCGACCATGACCTCGGTTTCCTTGTGTATTGCAGCTTAGGCAACGGCTACCGTCTGACGAAGGATGCCTCCTACAAGCGGGTGCTTCTGAACGCTGCCGACTCGCTTGCCACACTTTATAATCCGAAAGTGGGTACGATTCTGGCTTGGCCCCGAAACATCGAGATGTTCGGGGGACACAACACCATCATGGACACGATGATGAACCTCGAGTTGCTTTTCTGGGCCTCGAAGAATGGCGGCAACCCGTGTCTGCACGATATAGCAGTGAAGCATGCAGAGACAACGATGAGACATCATTTCCGTCCCGACAATACATGCTATCATGTGGCGGTATATAATCAGGACACGGGAGAATTTATCCGCGGATGCACACATCAGGGATATTCCGATTCGAGCGTGTGGGCTCGCGGGCAGAGCTGGGCGGTGTATGGCTATACGGTGGTTTACCGCGAGACACGCGACAACCGTTTCCTTGATTTCGCCAAGAAAGTGACCGATGCATATCTGGCGCGTCTGCCGCAGGATTATGTTCCGTATTGGGACTTCGACGATCCCCGAATACCCAATGCACCGCGCGATGCTTCGGCGGCCTGTGTGGTAGCATCCGCTCTTTTCGAACTGAGCTGCTATGTGGATTCGGAAACATCGGCCCGCTATCTGGATGCGGCGAAGAAGATGCTGGCATCGCTTTCATCGGAGAACTACAAATCGGCCGATACCCGGTCATCGTTTCTCGATCATTCCACGGGACATCACCCGGCAGGATCGGAGATCGACGCTTCGATAGTCTATGCCGACTATTATTATATCGAGGCCCTTTCGAGGTTGAAACGCCTCAATGAGGGGCGACCGGTGGTGGATGCCGCCGAGCCGATGCAGGCCAGAGCCAAATGAACTGACTTCTTCGGAATTTAATATAAAATTTTTTGGCGTGAAATTAGGTATTCCGGCCGTGCGGCGCGGATTATAGAATGAAAGTTATTCATAAGGTAAAAGGTTAAGGTATAAGGAAGATATCGGGAGGCGAGAAGCACCCGATGAGAACAAAGACAGGGCACGGGTGAGGAACCCGTGTTTCCCTGTTTTCTCAAAATGCATAAGATCGATAATAAAGAAATATAAACATATCAACAAAAAAATGATAGACATGAAAAAAATCTACTCATTGGCGGTTGCGGCCGCACTTTTCGGAGCATCGCAGGCATCAGCCGCTACATTTCCGGTAGTATTCAACGGAACCGACAACACAGGCTGGACAGCCGGCGACAATGCCAAGGTTGAGAACGGACATCTTGCCGTTACTATGACAGAGAGCAATGGCAAATGGCGTCAGGACCTGAGCTATACAGCTTCCGACGAAGCCGCAGACTACACAGTAAATGCTGCTACGATGAAATTGCTCGCCATCAAATTCATCGGCGCCCGTCCTCAGGGGAACATGACATTGGAGATCCAATATCGCACGGATGACAACAAGACAGCCTGGATGAACACAAAGTGGAAAAACCGTCCCGACGGATCCATGATGACTACAGGCGGCAACAATGTGTATTATTATGATCTGACAAAGGATGAACTCTGGACAGGAGAGATCTCCATCAGCAAAATCAATTTCAAGATAGCCGACAACACTCAGGAACCTCATTCATATACACTCGACTGGATCAACGTATTCGCATCGAAAGAGGCAATCGAGGCCGACTGGAAGGATGACGGCGAAAGCGATGCAGATGAGGCAAACGTAGCAGAGCAGCCCGTGATGATCGGTACCAAAGGTTATGCCACACTTGCCGATGCATGGGCCGCGGCAGCCGACGGCGACGTGATCCTTGTTAACGAAGACCAGACCATCAGCGGCAGCCGTCTGACAATCGGTGAGGCCAGTCTGACAGTGAAAGCCGGAAAAGAGGGCGTGAAGATTGTTCGCGCGGTTCCCGCCAATGCTCTGACATTCCTTGTTAACCAGAACAAGAATGTGACGTTTGAAGGACTTACATTCGACGGCAATAATACAGAGGCTACCGCCTGCTTCTTCGAGGCCAGCAATGGCGGCAAGATCGAATTCAAAGACTGCAAGGTGATAAACTTCACGACTACTAACGGTCAGGGTATTGTCTGTGCCAAGAACTCCGGCAAGGTATCTCTCGCGGGTATCGAATTCGAGAACAACACCGTGAATGAAGGTCGTGGCGAAGTTTTCGTCGGATCTAACGGCAGCGCCATCTCCGGTAACAACAAAGTGAGCATCTATCTTGAGAAACAGCTTTCGATAGCAGCCGGTGAGCTTACGAACACCGAGGCCGTGACACTCTATGTAGACGCAGACCGCGCACTTATGCAGACCGTAACTGTTACCGAAGGAGAGGGTGATTCGGCGACTGAGAAAGAGGTAGAGCAGAAATCGATACTTGTATCGAACTGCAAGGACGCCTCCAAGTTCAAGGTAGCCACCGCCGGTTTCGCGCTTGAGGCCGATGAGGAACTTAACGCACTTGTACTCGTGAAAGGTTCTGCAGTAGCCGAGATCGAGGGAACGGAAGAGAACGCACCTGTAGAATACTACAATCTTCAGGGTATGAAAGTCAGCGGCGAGCTGACCCCCGGCATCTACATTCGCCGTCAGGGCACTAAAGCCGTAAAAGTTCTCGTGAAATAAGCAAATTCACAATAGGTGAGGGATGCCTGACCGCATCCCTCATCACCAATTTTCAACAATAACAACTTAAAATCATGAACATGAAAAAGAATTACTTCTTAACGGTCGCCATGGCATTATTCGCGGTGGTTCCGGCATTTGCCGATGGCGAGGTCGACAAGCCAGTCTACAATGAGACAACGCAAATCGGCTATGATACGTTTGATGATGCATTTAAAGCTATCCCTGATGGTGAAACGTCTGCCAATCCTACTGTCCTGATTATAACAGGTTCTGTGGATATTACAACCAGATATATGATTGAGAATGCTGATGGAGGTAAAAAGAACCTGATAATCAAAGGTAAAGATGCGAGTGCCGCTCTTGTGAATAAGACTACCAACGCCAATCATCAGATGTTTGTAATGAAGGGACATTATAAACTGGCTTTCGAAAATATTGTTCTTAATGGGAATAATATAAGCAGAGCTAAGGCTCTTGTCGAGGCTGCCGATGGGGAATTGAACATGAAGAATGTTAATATTACGAATTATAATCCCACTGCAGTAGGTCTTTTCGATATCAAAAGTTCAGCATGGGGCGTTTTCGAGAACGTAACCAGTGATGTAGAAGGGGACTTTAATTATATCGGTCTGAACAGGAATTCATCAACGTTCAAAGGTGTAAATAATGTAGATATCAGACTTGCTGACGGTATCTTCATCGTGGCTGATAACGTTGCCGATGGTAATAAGATTAATATTACTATGGCTAATCCTGCCGTCGATACTAAGGTTGTTCAGGGTTGTACAAATCCTGCTTATTTTACTTTAAAACATCAAGGTTATAAACTTGAGGCAAAAGAAGGAAACCTTGTTGTTGCGACTGATGCTACTGTAGAGATTCCTACTGCTGTGACTATCGAAGGTAAAGCAAATGTCGGTTACAATACACTTGCTGAAGCAATCACTGCCGCTGCTGATGGAGATGTGATTCTGGTTAATGAAGATCTGACTCTTCCTAACGATCGCAACTCACGCGTGACTATAAATAAACCTATAACCGTGAAGGGTGGTAAGGCTGGAGTAGTTATAAAAAATGCTTATGACGGTCAGGCTTTTATAATCAATGGAAAAGCGGCAACGATTGAGAATCTTATTCTTGATGGCAATAATTCCAATGGATCTAATTATATTTCTGTAGAGAATAATGGAGGTGCATTGACATTGAAAAATGTCAAAATCCAGAATTATACTTTCGGAAAGAATGATAATGCCAACAAACTGGTTCATGCAAAAGGAACATGTCTGATTCATCTGAATGGTGTGAAAGTTGAGAATATCAACGGTCCCGAGGGTGTCGGCATGGTTAATATCAACAAAGAGGGTTGCACAATCAATGGCGACAACAACATTTCCATCCATCTTAATGGTTCTTATACTCTCACCGTACCGGATGGTGGCGCTCTGACAGGCGGACCGGTGAATGTTTATGTTACCGATCATGCTATCGATGCTCCCGTTATCAAAGGATGTACAGATCCCAATGCTTTCAATCTGATGAAGACAGGCAACAAGCTTGTTGCAAAAGACGGTAACCTCGTACTTGCTGCTTCCGAGAACTCGGCTGTCAACGAGATTGAGGGTGTTGACGAGAATGCACCGGTTGAGTATTACAACCTTCAAGGCATGAAGGTGAACGGTGAGCTGACTCCCGGCATCTACGTACGTCGTCAGGGCGGCAAGACCGTGAAGGTGCTCGTGAAATAATCTGACAATAACTTATCAGGAATGAATCGGGGCCAGTCGGCTCCATAGCAACATCGCGGGACAAGATCCGGAAGGATTTTGTCCCGCGATTGGTTATAACGGGCGGTGAATGCGTATTAATAAGTGTGAAGTGCTGTCGCACCGCGACTGCACTTCATCGATTCTAAAATTTATATAAGTAGCTAAGAAAAATTAATCGATATATGTAACCAATGAAATCTTGAACGAGCTTTATCTGTTCATTAATTTTTCTGAGCTACTTAAAATATAGAAAGAATAAAAAGACAAATAATATGAAGAAACTTCAGAAATCGAGTTTAAAAATATCGAGTTTGAGAGGGCTTGCCGCGGCGGCAGTGATTGCAGGCGCGGGATTGTGGGCGTTGCCGGGGATGGCGCGGACGTTTGTGCATCCGGGGCTGTCGTATACTGATGCGGATTTCACTCGGATGCGCGCGATGATCGCCTCGGGGAAACAGCCCTATGTCAAGACATTTGAAGCATTGAAAGCATCCGGCTATTCTAATCCGGGTCAGGGCGTTCCAGAGAGGGGAAGCCAGATTAAGGAGGGGGCGTTCAACAATATGGTTGGCATCGACGGGCGCAAGGCGCATGACCTTGCACTTCTGTGGAGGCTGACGGATGACACACGCTATGCCGATAAGGCCGTGGAGTTTCTGAATGCCAATTCCTATTATACGAATACGAGCGCACGAGGCACCGGACCACTCGACAACGGCAAGGTATATCTGCTGATAGAGGCGGCCGAGATGCTCCGGGATTATGCCGGATGGAAAGCGGAAGATCAGCAGCGCTTCAAGGATATGCTGGTATATCCGGGATACTCTTCGACAGAAAACCAATATGATCTCCATGCAAATAGCGATGACGCGCAGAACGGGATAACGTTTTATTGGAATATATTCAATTTCGATGCTTCCCGATTCGGGAATCAGGGTCTTTTTGCCGCAAGGGCTATGATGGCAATGGGCGTCTATCTTGACAATGAGAAGATCTATGACCGCGCGTTGCGCTATCTGCGCGGACTTCCGCATCGGGAGGATGATCTTCTTTATGTGGCCGGTCCTCCGAGAACATCGGAAACCCCATACGCGCTCGATGAGACAGCTCCCGAAGCGGGCGATAAGACTACGACTTTCATGCTTGGATATAGTCTTCAGGGACGCGACAATAGCATTGAGGATTATGGCTATGACGAACAATTGAGATATTATATCTATAAGAACGGCCAGTCGCAGGAGGCATGTCGCGATCAGGACCATGCAATGGTAGGTGTGGGCCTATTGGCGGATGTGGCGGAGATCGCATGGAATCAGGGTGATGATTTCTATGGAGATCTTGATAACCGCATATTAAAAGGGATGGAGTGGTCATTCCGCTATAACCTGAGTTTTATCGAGACCCCGGGCTCGGCGTGGGAGCCGTCGCAGTTTACGACCGACGAGGATGAGGCCTCTTTCGAGAACGGAGCGTTCCTGCGGGTAAGGAGCCGTAGCGGTCGCTGGGAATCGAAGCTACCGTCGACCAAAGGGCGCGGGGATTCATTCGGAGCAGGGGGCAACCGCGAGCAGGCTTTGGCCCATTATATGGTAAGAGCGGGAGAAAAGACCAGAGCATCGGAGAATCCTGAAAGTTACCGCTGGCTTAAGGCATATCGCGATTATATGATGGATAAATTCGGCTATGAGAGCTATGGCAAGGATACGGGCCATGCTTATGAGTGGAAAGGCTGGGGTTCGCTGACCAAGCGTCTGGATCCGATAGAGGATAGCGTGGAGACAGGCGTGGAGGAGGCTACGGTGATCGAGCCGGTTGCGGAAGCGGATGAGTATATCTCGCTTCAGGGGATAAGGATAAAGGAGCCAACGGCACCGGGGATATATCTGAGGAAGAAAAATGGGAAAATGGAAAAAGTTGCTTTTTAAAGCAACTTTTTCTAATTTTGAATTTTGAATTAGGGCGAACTAAAGTTCGCTCACGCGACGGAAATGAAGAAGCTTTATTATTCGGTATTGGCCGGGATGGCGATCGGGATTGCGGCCATCTGCAATCTGGTTTCGGGTGGTATTATAGGCGCGGCGCTTTTCGCGTTCGCGCTTTCGGCAATCGTATGTTGCAAGTGGACGCTCTTCACGGGCAGGGCCGGATTTGCGGCGGGACGCGGTGAGTTTCTCGAACTGGCTCTAATACTTTTTTATAATGCCATTGGAGTGGCGCTGGCCGTGGTATTGTCGGATTCGATAGGCGCTCTGGAGGTAAATGCAGAGAGGATCGTGGCTTTGCGCAGGGCTGCCGGGCTGCGGGTGCTTCTGCCGTCGGTGCTAACGGGTGTGATAATGACTGTGAGCGTGAAATGTGCGCGCGGAGGCCAGTGGCTTCCGCTGTTGTTGGGAATACCGACCTTCGTGATGTGCGGCTTTCCGCACTGTGTGGCCGATATTGCCTATTATTGCGTGGCTCGGGATATGCCGTGGGGCGTATGGCTGATGTCGGTGGCCGGCAATTTCGTGGGTTGCAATCTTCCGACGTTGCCGCGTTTCGGCAAGGGAGAACCGGAGAACGCGTGAGTCTTTTCTATTCTCAGAGTATTTTATTTCAAAGACATATTGTAGCGGTTGGGCCCGGGCTTTAGGCTTCGGGCTTTTCCTTTATATATACCCGAATTCAGGAATAAGACTCTGAGGAATCGGGAAAATGACACAGAAAGAAAGAGGAGTGAGGGGAGGTACAGTTTTAACAGATAAAGCTGTAAACGGGGAGAAAAGTATCAATTTTGAGGCGCAGATTTATAAACCAGTTAATTATGAAGAGGAATAGAAAGATTGATACTATCATGGTGCACTGCACGGCGACACGGGCCGGTAGAGAGGTGAGCGTGGCCGAGCTTGATGCATGGCACAAGGCGCGCAATTTTGAACCATATACTGAGGTCAGATCCGGGAAGAGAGTGTATGCGGGTTATCATCTGCTGGTGCATCTCGACGGCTCTTACGAGCGGATTCGCCCTGATGAGGAGCGGGGACAGCACTGCACGCAGGCTGGTATGAACAACCGCGCGGTGTCAGTCTGTTATGTCGGGGGCGTGGATAACAACAACCGTCCCTGCGACACGCGCACCGAGGCTCAGAAGCGGACACTCGTCACTCTGCTGAAGACACTGCGGGCCAAATATCGGGACGCGCAGATTGTCGGCCACCGCGACTACGCGCCGAAGGCGTGTCCGAGTTTCGATGCAAAAATGGAGTATGGGGAGATATGAAAGAATACTGCAAGGTATGGATAGAGAGGTTCTTGGGGTGCGTAGTCGTGCTGATTGTGGTGTTGCTTTCGGGAGGTTGCACGAGGAAGGTGTATGTTCCGGTGGAGTCTGCCGTGATTCGGAAGGATACGGTTTATTCTGTGAAAGTCCTCTTGGATTCAGTGATTCAGCATGATTCCGTGGCAGTGGTCCAACGGGGCGATACGGTGTATTATTCAAGATATAGGGATCGCGTCCGCGTGAAGGAGCGTACCGACACACTTTATCAAGCCACAACGGATTCCGTAGAGAGGCGCGTGCCTTATCCGGTGGAGAGAGAGTTGACGCGATGGGAGCAGGTGAAGATGGATGCAGGGGGATTTGCGTTCTCGCTTCTTGCCGCTATTGCCGTGATGGGGCTTATTGCTCTGCTTATTTGGTTAATCAAAATCAGGAGGAGGAAGTGAGATGGAATTCGATTGGATAAACCTTTTGCAGGTGTTAGGAGGCGTGATCCTCGGCACGGGTGTGGGTGTGTTCACGGTCAAGGCCACCATCCGCAAGAGCAATGCGGAGGCAGACAAAGCCGAGCATGAGGCGAACAAGGCGGGGAATGACCGGCTGATTCAGATGATAGATCATCAGCAAAAGTCGCTTGACCGTTATCTTGAGATTGAGAAAGATAATGCTGACCGCATTGCTGAATTGAATAAGGCGATCAACGAGAAAACTGAGCAGATACGCAGGCTGACGGAACAGGTAATTGCCTCCGAGCATGGTCGCAATGCCGATAAGGATGAGATAACGCGCCTGACGGCAGAGGCGGCGGAGTTGCGTGTGCTTGTGGAGCATTATCGGATGTGGCATTGTCAGAACGGCGACTGCGAGAGCCGCGTTCCGCCGAACAAGAAGATGCGCGGTATGAAATATTCTTTGCCGAAGTCGGGGAAATGAAGCTGTGCGAGCGCGTCGCCACGGATGAGAGGAGGCTCGGCTACCGCCTCACCACCGTAAAAAAGAACTGAGGATTAGTGGCCTAAGCCTCTGATCCTCAGTTTCTTATAATTTTGTGGAGCATACGAGACTCGAACTCGTCACCTTATGACTGCCAGTCATACGCTCTAGCCAGATGAGCTAATGCCCCGGATTCTGATGCAAAGGTAAGAATATTTTTTGGATTTGCAAAAATATTTGGAATTTTATATGTATGGGATAAGACTAATGGGTCTAATGGGGCCAATGGGGCCAATGGGTCTAATGGGGGTGATGATGGTGATGGGTTTAATGGGTCTAATGGGGGTGATGGGGCCAATGGGGCCAATGGGGATGGGCTACCGCTTTATTTGAAGGTGTCGGGGAGGTCGTTTTCGTAGAGGACGGTGTCGCCGGCGGCGAGGAGGGTGGCGAGGAGTTTCTGGGCGTCGTTGAAGGTGTCGACGAGGTGGGTTTTGTCGGCGGGGAAGCCTGCGGCTGCTATGCCTTCGGCGATGGCGTCGCGGTTGTAGCGTCCTACGACGATGGCGATGTCGACGTTTTCGCCGATGTGACGGCCGAGGTCGCGGTTGAGGTTGTATTGTTCGTCGCCGAGCTCGATCATCCCTGGGGTTACGATGATGCGTTTGCCGGTCTCGTTGAAGTGGGAGAGGACGTCGACGGCCATGCGCGATCCGGCGGGGTTGGAGTTGAAGGCGTCGTCGATGATGGTGACGCCGCCGGGGGTTCGGCGGATGCTGAGGCGGTGTTCCACCTGTTCGATGGATGCCACGGAATAGCGGATTGTTTCCGGTTCGACGCCGAGGGCGAGGGCTATGCATACTGCGGCGAGAATGTCGGAGACGTTGCATTCGCCGAGGAGTTTAGTTTCAAGAGGGAGAGTGAATCCATCGGGCCCTTCGACGGTGAAGCGGGTGCCCTGCGGGGTGTAATGAATATCTACGGCGCGATAGTCGGCCCCTTCGGGATTGGTGACGGCATAGCGGAGAGCCTTGACGTTGTCGACAGGGCGGTTTGCGCAGTATTCGAAATCGTTGTTGATAACGGCGAGTCCGTCGGCAGGAAGTGCGTCGATGAGCTCGAATTTGGTGGATTGAACGTTTTCAATCGTCTTGAAGGATTCGAGGTGCATGGGACCGACGGCGGTGACGATTCCCATTTCGGGATGTACTATATTGCATATCTCCTTGACGTCTCCTTTCTGTTTGGCGCCCATCTCGCAGATGAATATCTCGTTGTAGGGTTTCATATGCTCACGGATTGTTCGGACCACCCCCATTGGGGTATTGAAAGATCCGGGGGTCATGAGGGTGTCGAATTTTTCGGAGAGGATATGGTGGAGATAGTGTTTGGTGCTTGTCTTGCCATAGGAGCCTGTGATGCCCACGATACGGAGACCCGGCATTGAGCGGAGAATCCGCTTGGCGTCGGCGATGTATCGTTGCTGAATCATCTTCTCGACCGGTATGAGGAGGATGTCGGCGATGATGAGGAGGAGCCAAGAGAGGAAAGAGATGAGCATCATGATACCGGCTACGATGGAGATTCCCGTGTAGCCGCTACCGGTGTAGATTCCGGAAGGCTTGATGCATATTGCGGCCGCGAGCGAAGCGCCGAGGGCAAGACCGGCGGTGAGCGCATAGAGGCGCCATACGCGCTTGGTGAAGACGAGCGGTTTTTTATATTTTCTGCGGAG
The DNA here is from genome assembly GCA_900549375.1 of uncultured Bacteroidales bacterium. Lineage (GTDB taxonomy): Bacteria > Bacteroidota > Bacteroidia > Bacteroidales > Muribaculaceae > Lepagella. The sequence continues at coordinate 18,094 of URNY01000009.1, forward strand.
GATGAGTCCGGTTTTGACAATGGCAACAACTGCGACGATGAATGTATCGGCCGGGGCGGGAAGGAGGACAGAGAAAAGCAGCAGGATGCATGCGATGTCGGTGAGGCGCCATGCCGAAGCGATGTTGGGGCGGAGCCATTTCCAGTAGCGGTTCAGTCTATAGGAATTTTGCTGGAACATCTGAATATCGAATTTGAAATTCAGAACCATGTAGATGGCGATGACGCAGTATGAGAGAATAACGAAGGGTGTCATATTCAGGGTTGTTGATGAACTGATTTATTTTAAGAGGAAAGAGGAGATTACGGCTTTGAAGCCACGGGGGTTGTCGAGGAAAGAATAATGGCCGCATCCGGGGAAGGCCACGAGGCCGGCATCGGGGATGAGTTTTTCCATCGTGCGGGCATCGGAGAGGGGTGTGGCCGTGTCTTCCTCACCCCAGATGAGGAGAGTGGAGGCCTTTATCGAGGGCATGACAGAACGGAGGTCTTCATTGACGCAGCGGCTCATGACGGCCCGCATCATGGGGGATGAATTGCGATAGTCGGCCGAACCGGCTTTGCCTCTCCATGCCTCGATTATTTCCGAGGCCTTCTTTTTCCCGAGGAGTATCGGCAGGATTTTTTTTGCGGTTTTGAAAGAATAGACCTTGAAATAATATTTCAGCGGACGGGAGGGCTTGATTCCCGCGGCATCTACGAGCACCACGCGGCTTATCGGATTTCGGGAAGAGAGGAGAATCGAGATCCTGCCGCCGAATGAATGGCCTATGAGCACCGGGTCGTTCAAGCCGGCGAGGCTGATGAACTTCTCCATGAAAGAGGTGAAATCCTCCACGCCCCAGGGGGTGGACGGCTCGGAGCTGAGGCCGTGTCCCGGAAGGTCGACATTATAAACCCTCATGCGGGTTTCGAGAATGGCGGCGATGCTGCGCACGGTGGAGTGATTGCATCCCCAGCCGTGCATAAGAAGCACATCGGGAGCGCCTTCGGGTCCGGTGACTTCATAATGGAGTGTCAAGCCGTCGATTTCAATATCCGTTTCCATTGCGATAAGTCAGAAGTCAGAGTTATGAGGGGGAGGGAAATGCAAAATTACAATTTTTTTGGGAGGAAACATCAAAGAGCGGGTTTTCTTTGAGTTTTTTCTTTGAGGAGGGATGCCCGCTTGCGGATTATCGAGGGGAGCTGCAAGGCGAGGCCGAGGCCCCTGACAAGCAGGAAGAGGAGGAACGCGCACCAGAGGGCGCGGTTTTCCGTCACGGGATCTACGCCGAACCGGAGGCCCGGCACTGCGGCACAGATTATAGCGAAGAAAGCCGTCATAGCAGCGAGGGTTGTGAGGAACATGCGCCGGGTGGCGGTGAGGCCGATGAAGAATCCGTCGAAGATGAATGCCCATACGGCCACCGGAGGAAGGAGGATGATGAATATATTGAAAGTCGAGACGCCCCGGCGGACTTCAGGGACATCGGTGAGGAGACTGACGATGAGGCCCGAAGAGAATAGATAGATGATGAAAAATATCAGCGCCATGGCCGCCGACCATATCAGCAATCTGCGGACGGCACGGCGCAGGCCGGACGTGTCGCCGGCGCCGGCACTTCGGCCGCAGATAGCTTCGGCTGCGAAAGAGAAGCCATCCATAAAATAGGAGAAGAAGATGAAGAACTGGAGCATGACCGCGTTTACTGCAAGGGTAAGCGACCCCATGCGGGCTCCGAAAGAGGTGATAGCTAAGGAGACGCCCATGATGCAGGCCGAGCGGAGGAACAGGTCGCCGCTGACTCGAAAGAAACGGCGGAAGCCCGAGCCGGCCACAAGTTGCCGGAACCGCGGACGGCCAACCGACTTATTCCGGCTGAATCTTCGCAACAGAACGAGCGCGAGCAGAAGTCCGGCCCAGTTGGCGCAGAGGGTGCCGATCGCCACGCCCTTGAATCCGGCGCCGAGCGGGAACACGGCGAGAATGCTTCCGACAACGTTGAGAAGGTTCATGGATATGGATATGACCATAGGGCGCACTGTGTCCTGCATGCCGATGAACCAACCGTTGATGGAGAGCGTAACGAGCAGAGGCGGGATGCCCCAGACGCAGATGTTGAAATAGAGGGAGGCGAGGGGTGCGACATCGTGCCCCGGAGAGATGATGCCAAGAAACAAAGAGAGCAGAGGGCTGCGGAAGCAGAGGATTAGAAGGCCGATCAGGGTTGCCAGCGAAATCGAGCGCCAGAGGATAAGGGAGACGGCGCCATGGGCGCGACTGCCGAGTGCATCGGCAGTAAGACCGGTGGTGGCCATGCGGAGGAAGCCGCATATCCAGAGGATAACGTTGAAGACCGTGCCTCCGGCGGCCACGGCAGCGAGAAAGGTTCCGCTGCCGAGATGTCCGGTGATGGCCGTGTCGCACAGTCCGAGGAGGGGGACAGTGATATTGCTCGCGATAGCAGGGAGGGCGAGCATGAGTATGCGGCGGTCGAGACTCGTGGATACTTTCTCAATCATGAAGCAAAGTTAATAAAAAATCGGCAAGGGGAGCGGAGTGAAATTTGCAGTATTGAAAAGTTATCGTTAATTTTGTAAGAATTTGTATCGAAACGAGAGCTAAAGATCGAATCGGGATACGAAAGAGACAGCAAGAAAGGAGAGAAATTATATGACCGGAAAATGGAACTACCAGCCCTTGACGCGTCAGCAGAGCGAGCAGGCCGATGAGCTTGCGGAGCATGTCGGCGGCAACCGCGCCGTGGCCGAGCTGCTGATACGCCGCGGAGTGACGTCGGCGGCTGGTGCCGACAGTTTCTTCTCTCCAGCGATTTCGCATCTTCACGATCCGTTTCTGATGCCCGACATGGACAAAGCTGTGAACCGGCTTAACAAAGCCATGGGAGCGAAAGAACGGATAATGATCTATGGCGATTATGACGTGGACGGCACCACGGCAGTGGCGCTTGTCTACAAATATCTTCAGAACTACTACTCCAACGTGGAGTATTACATACCGACCCGATATGAGGAGGGCTACGGCATATCGCTTAAGAGCATCGATTATGCGGCCGAGAACGGCGTTAAGCTGATAATCGTGCTTGATTGCGGCATCAAGGCCATTGACGAGATAGCGTATGCCAAGAAGAAGGGGATAGATTTCATCATCTGCGACCATCACGTGCCCGATGAGCAGTTGCCCGAGGCCGTGGCGATATTGAATCCGAAGATGCCCGGTTCTACCTATCCCTGCCCCTATCTGAGCGGTTGCGGGGTAGGCTTCAAGTTCATGCAGGCGTTTGCGATGAGCAACGGACTGACGAATCATAACGAGCTGGAATCACTGCTGGATCTTGTAGCAGTGAGCATAGCGGCCGATATCGTTCCGATCGTAGGTGAGAACAGGGTCATGGCTTATCATGGCTTAAGACGGCTCAACTCGAATCCCAATCTCGGACTGCGCAGCATAATTCGTCTTTGCAAGCTCACCAACAAAGATATCACCATCAGCGACGTGATTTTCAAGATCGGGCCGCGCATCAACGCTTCCGGCAGGATGCAGAGCGGAATTGAGGCTGTGGATCTTCTTGTATGCCGCGATCTTCATGACGCCTACGAGAAAGGGAAAGATATAGACCAATACAACAAAGATCGCAAAGAGCTTGACAAAAGAATAACCGAAGAGGCCAACCTGCTGATTGAGAATAATGTGGAAATTGTGCAGGGGAAGCGTTCGATAGTGATTTATAATAAGGACTGGCATAAGGGGATCATTGGTATCGTGGCCTCGCGATTGACGGAGCTCTATTACAAGCCATCGGTGGTGCTGACCTATTCCAACGGCATGGCCACAGGGTCATCGCGCTCGGTGCAGGGTTTCGACATCTATTCCGCTGTGAATTCCACCCGCGATCTTCTGGAAAACTTCGGAGGACACACGTATGCCGTGGGTCTTTCGATGAAGGAGGAGAACATAGCTGAATTCAGCCGGCGGTTTGAGGAATATGTCGCGGCCAATATCCAGCCCAATCAGCTTTCTCCTCATCTTGACATCGATGCCCAGATTGAATTTGCTGACATCACGCCTGAGCTTGTGAGCTACCTCAAGAAATTTAATCCCTACGGGCCGGGCAACCAGAAGCCCGTGTTCTGTTCGCGCAACGTATTCGATTTCGGCACGAGCAAGCTTGTGGGTAAAAATATGGAGCATATAAAGCTCGAGCTCGAAGACAACAGCACGAGTCATGTTATCAATGCGATAGCCTTCAACATGTCGCAATATTTCGAGCATATCCATTCGCACAAACCCGTAGATATCTGCTACACCATAGAGCAGACCAAACGCTCGAACAATCCTGATTCGATACAGCTGATGATCAAGGATATACGTCCCTCGGTCAATTCATGACGATTCGGAACCGCTGCAATTTTTTTGATTCCATAAACTTTTCGATTCCAAAATATTATTCAATGGGAGAGATACATGATATTCTCAAGCGTCACTGGGGGTATGAAAGTTTCCGCCCCCTGCAGGAGGATATCATACGCTCGGTGATGTCGGGGCGCGACACACTCGGCCTTATGCCGACCGGAGGCGGAAAATCGATAACCTTCCAGGTTCCGGCCATAGCTATGCCCGGGACGGCGATTGTGGTTACGCCGCTGATCTCGCTGATGAAAGACCAGACCGACAATCTTAAGCGGAGGAGGGTGAAAGCAGTGTATTACCATTCGGGGATGTCGGCGCGCGAAGTGAGGCTTACGCGCGAGAAATTGATGAACGGGGGCGCGAAGCTCCTTTATGTATCGCCCGAACGTCTGCGCAATGTCCGGTTTCTTCAGGAGCTGCGGTTTCTTGAGGTGAGCATGATTGTGGTGGACGAAGCCCACTGTATCTCCCAATGGGGCTATGATTTCCGCCCTTCGTATCTGGAGATAGCCAAACTGCGGAAGATGTTTCCGCATGCTCCCGTGCTTGCGTTGACTGCAACGGCCACGCCGATAGTGGAGCAGGATATAGTGGCGAATCTCGGCATGAAGAGGGAGACCAGGTTCAGGATGAGCTTCAGCCGCAGCAATCTGAATTATATTGTCAGGGGTGTGGAGACGAAGATACATGAAGTTTTCCATATACTGAGCCGCACGCAGGGGTCGGCAATCGTCTACGTCAGGAGCCGGCGTCGCACCCGCGAAATTTCCGATTTCTTAGAATCAGGAGGAATCAGCGCGACATTTTATCATGCCGGCCTTGACTTCGATATAAAAGAGGAGCGGCAGAACCGCTGGCAGCGAGGGGAGGTGAGAGTGATGGTTGCCACCAACGCCTTCGGCATGGGAATAGACAAGCCGGATGTGCGCGTGGTGATACACTACGACATGCCGCCGTCGCTCGAAGAATATTATCAGGAGGCCGGGCGCGCAGGACGCGACGGTAAGATATCCTACGCCGTGCTGCTCACCTCAAAGCGGGATGCGGCGACACTGCGGAGGCGCGTAACCGAGAACTTTCCACCGCGTGATGATATAAAACTGCTCTACGACAAGGTTTGCGATTATCTGCATGTGGCTCCCGAAGAGGGGTATGAGCGGTTATATGAGTTCGACCCCGACCGCTTTTGCGAAATTTTCGGGTATCAGCGGCGGATGTGTCTGGCGTCGCTTCACCTGTTGGGACAGGCAGGCTATATGGAATATATAGAGGAGGCCGAGCGGCGATCGCGGGTGATGATACTCGTGCAGCGGGAGGAACTCTACAACTTAGGCGCGGTGTCATCCGGGGCCGATGCAACATTGCGCGGTATATTGCGACTTTATCCCGGTCTCTTTTCAGATTATATATATATCGATGAGCGGAAGATAGCTGCGGAGACCGGTCTCGATGAGAGAGGGGTCTATGAGGCATTGCTTGAGCTCGGGCGGAAGAAGACACTGAGCTACGTGCCCCGCTCGCGCACACCTTATATATACTTCCCGACATCGCGCGAGGAGCGGCGTTATCTGATGATCGGCAAGAGAATCTATGAAGAGCGAAAAGATGCACTTTCACGCCGCACGGAAGCTATGATAGATTATGCTTATAAAGATAAGGAATGCCGCGAGAAACGGATGCTTGCCTATTTCGGAGAGACGACTGCGGACGATTGCGGCCGATGCGATGTATGCCGCAAGCGTAGAGCGCCCGGAAAGAGTAAGGATGAGGATGCGCTTCTGCGGATTGCGGATTATCTGAAGTCACGTCAGGAAGGAGCCGACGTGCGCATAATGGAACGGGATCTTAGGATACCTGCCACAAGGCTGTCGGCAATGCTGTCGCATCTTTGTGGCGATGGATTTGCCGAATTTCGCGAGAACCTCTATTTTTGGAGAGGAGAGGGAAGCGAGAGCGGAGGGTAATAAACGAAGAGGATTTGAAAGATGACAGGACTTGCGGACTGTAATAATTTTTTCGTATCGTGTGAGCGGTCGGTGGACCCGACGCTCGAAGGGAAACCTGTGGTGGTGCTGAGCAACAACGACGGATGCGTGATAGCGCGCAGCAACGAGGCCAAGCGAATGGGAATCAAGATGGGTCAGCCGACGTTTGAGATACGCGAGCTGATAGAATCGGGGCGTGTGATCGCTTATTCGGGCAATCATCTGCTTTATCGTGAAAAGAGCATGCGGGTTCACGATATATTCCGGCGTTATGTTCCCGCGACGCTCGACTACTCGGTGGATGAGTCGTTTCTGGATCTGAGCGGTATTCCTGAATATGCCATTCCTGAGATCGGAGAGGAGATAAGGCGTGTATGCATGGTGGAGGAGAGGATACCAGTGACTATAGGTTTCGCGCCTACAAAGACGCTTGCGAAGATAGCTACTGAAGTGGGAAAGAAGCAGGGAAAGGGAGTTGTGATGATTCCGAGGGCCGAAGAGTTCGAGCCGTATATGGAAAAGATGGGGATCGGCGAACTTTGGGGCGTAGGCCGCAGGCTTTCGAAGCGGCTTTATATAGCCGGGGTATATACGATAGGTGATTTTGCCCGGCGGGAGCCGGTATGGGTTAGAAGCACGTTGGGTGTATTGGGAGAGAAGAGCTGGCGGGAACTTCACGGGGAGTCGTGCATCGAGCTGGAACATCTCGGGCGGAAGATTCAGGATTCGATAAGCGAGACGCGCACGTTTCCCGAAGATATAGATGATTTCGACTGGCTTCGTTCGCGAGTGGCGATATATGCGGCTCATGTGGCGAAGCGGCTTCGGCGGATGAATGCGGAGTGCGGCGAGATCAGCGTGTTTCTGCATACCAACCGGTTTCATACGGAGCGTGGAAGATATGCTCCCGAGGCGAGGATGGAATTGGAAGTTCCGACTGATGATTCATCGGAGATAGTGAAGGCGGCAGTGGCGTGTCTGGAGAATATCTATGATTCTCGGTTCAAGTATAAACGGGGCGGAGTGACTCTGATGAAAATCATTCCGCGGCGTTCGCTCACGCCTTCGCTGTTCGAGGACATAGAGAGCGGCCACAGGCGTCAGCGGAGGTCGCGCAGCCTGATGGCGGCGCTCGACAGTCTGAATACCGGGGCCGGGCCGGAGGTAGTGAAGCTGGCTTCGCAGATTACCGGGGGCGTTGCGGGGCATAATGATGGGTATTCTTCGTCGTTCGGTACACCCAAAATATAAGCTAAGCGGCTTGTGATAATGGCCGATCTGCGGCGTTGCTATCGGCATTCGGGCTCGGTCATGTACTTGAGTACACTCCCTTCGCCCTCAGCCTCAGCGCCTTGCATCTCAGCCATTCTGACAAGCCGCTTTTAGAGAGGGTGACAATGGCCGATCTGCGGAAACATTTTTATGAAATTTATGAACAGTCGGACGGGATTTCGGGAAAAATTATTAAATTAGCGGGGAGTTTTATCAACTATATCTACAAAATCTGAAATACAAAATATGAAAAAATATAAGATTGCGGTGGGCGCCATATTGCTGGCCGGAACTTCGATGACTTTCAGTTCATGTATAGGGAGTTTTGCGATGACGAACAAGGTGTTGTCGTGGAATAAGCAAGTAGGCAATAAATTCGTGAATGAGCTCGTGTTCTTCGCGTTCTGGATTCTGCCTGTTTATGAAGTGACAAGTATCGCGGATCTTCTGGTGATCAATACGATAGAGTTCTGGAGCGGTAACAATCCGATGTCGGCTTCGACGAAGGCCGTGGATACGGATCACGGCCGCTATCTGATAGATTGCGACGGAAAGGGTTATACCATCACATATCAGCCTACCGGCGAGAAGACCCGATTGGAATTCATCGAGGAAAGCCGTACATGGGCATTCGAGACGGGCGAAGGGGAACTTATACCTTTTATGACGTTTATCGACGACACACATGTGAAGATGGTGAAGCCTGACGGAGATTTCCAGTTGGTGGAGCTTTCGGAGCAGGGGCTGATGGCTTATGCCGAGGCAACCGGATCGGCACCTATGGCAAAGCGCTGAGAAAAAAATTGCGACATGATGAATCAAACCGGCGTCCGGAATTGTTAATATAAATGAAGCGCCGGGAGAGGATTATGGCCCGGCCGCAAATAAGGCCGCGTAAAGCGGATGAATTGTAGAATAAACTTAATATTTTAGTTATGAAACCGTTACACGTAATTTTATCAGTGATTGGCGGAGCCGTAGCAGGCGCAGCCGTAGGTCTTCTTGTGGCACCGGAGAAAGGTGAAGATACTCGTTGCAGGATAGCCAAGCTTCTGAAAGATAAAGGAATAAAGCTGAAAAAAGACAAGATGGAAGAACTTGTCGACGAGATAGAGGACCAGATTGACAAACATATCTAATCAAGAAAAGATGAGAGCATTGACATTGATATCCGCTTTTGTGGGCGGAGCGATAGTGGGATGTGGCGCAGCATTGCTTTTCGCTCCTGAAAAGGGAGCAGACGTAAGGGGCAAAATTTGCGACCTTCTCAGAAAGAAAGGCATCAGAATCAGCGATAAAGAGGTAGATGCCCTTGTAGCCGAGCTTGCCGGCCCCGAGAATTAATAGCATTCAGGGGAAAGCGCCCGAAAAGGCATAGAAACATAAGTGCGGATGTCGGGGTGAGCCTTGATATCCGCACTTATTCTATATAAGGAACAGATTCTAAACGGTATCCACAGGCCGGAGGGAGAAAACCGGCACTATATCCGACGTATGAAAGAGAAACTGACAGATGAGTTGAAAGAGATATTCGTTCAGGGTAAAAACTGGATGAAACTTGAAGTTGAATACGCGAAGCTGACATTGGCAGAGAAGATGACAATGTTGTTTTCGGCGATGATAATTGGCGCCGTCTGTCTGTTGATGGGGATGGTTGTGCTGATACTTCTTGCGTTTGCACTTGTGGAGCTTTTCCGGCTCATGATGAGTCCCGCTCTCGCGTATCTGTCGTCGGCAGGAGTGATAGTGGTGCTTATCGTGCTTTTCTATCTATTCAGGAAGCCGTTGCTGTTGAACCCGATAGCACGATTCATCACGAGACTTTTCATCAGCAAGTAATAACTTTAAAATTGCGCGGAGCTATGAGCAATGAGATAATGCAGACAACGCCGGTGCCTGAGGGCGAGATGAATGCGGAAAACGGATTCAAGGGTTATTCGATGGAGGATTTGCGCTATCAGCGTGCATTGATAGCGCTGCAGAAGGAATTCTGCAAATCGAAGATCATCCACAAGGCCGACAGGATACGGAAGAACGGTTTATTCGGGAATGATGGCAACGCATCGAAAGTGGCACGGCTTAGCGGCATAGCGGGCAAGTTATTGTACGGACTCAGTTATCTTGACTATGCGATGCTGGGGATGTCGCTGTTCGGATCAGGGCGCAAGATTTATAAGTTTTTTAAGGGAAAAAGATAGGCGTCCGGTTTTCTGAAAATCAATTAACGACTTTTTATCCATGAATGATTATAATGCAGTGCGAATAGAGGCAAGACCCTGCACGGTTGATATAACGGACCTTGCTGCCGCGTTTCTTGCCGATGCAGGTTTTGAAAGTTTCGAGCCTGATGAGAAGGGCCTGACGGCTTATATAAGGGCCGTGGATGATTCGGAAAAGACAGCCCGCGAGGCACTCGCCGATTTTCCGATTGATACGGAATTCTCGATAAGCTCAGAATTCATAAAGGGGGAGGATTGGAACAAAGAATGGGAAAAGAATTATTTCAAGCCCATAGTAATAGGGGATGAATGCGTGGTGCATTCCACCTTTCATAAGGATGTTCCCACTGCCCGCTATGATATAGTGATCGATCCGAAGATGGCATTCGGCACGGGGCATCATGACACAACATCGCAGATGATGAGGCTCATACTGACTCTCGATTTAGAGAGGAAGAGCGTGATCGACATGGGTACGGGCACAGGTATTCTTGCGATACTGGCTAAAATGCGGGGTGCCTCTGAAGTGACGGGTATCGAGATGGACGAGCCGGCCTACCGGAACGCATTGGAACATTCGGCATTGAACGGAGTGGATCTCAGATTGATACATGGCGATGCGTCTGCCTTGAAAGAAGTGCAACATAGCGACTATCTCTTTGCCAATATCAACCGCAATATCATCACCGGGGATGCCCGGCACTATGCAGAGGCGCTGAAACCGGAAGGAGAACTATTGCTTAGCGGTTTTTACGAGGATGATGTTCCGATAGTGGAGGAAGCGTTTTCGCGATATGGATTCCGCACGGAAGAGAAGCTCGTTTCAGCAGCCGGCTGGACCGCTATGCGGATGAGACGTCCGTAAAAATGCCTGAATTATTGTATGCTTAACATAATTTAATGTTAAAAACACGCCGGATGTTTGGTTCGGGCGCGATTTAATTATATATTTGCATTCCGAACGAAACCGAAAGACATTTATTTTACATCTGATTAATAGAAATTATAGAAACCAATAGCCTATCGAAACAACAATTACCCAAACCAACCAACATCATAAGTAATGTCAAATTTCCCAAGCATGACCGACGAGCAGTTGGTGAAGGCTTATGAGGCAGGCAGTAACGAAGCGTTCGATGTATTGCTCAGGCGGCATCAGGACAGAATCTTCAGCTATATTCTGCGGATTATAAAAAACGAGGACATAGCGAACGATATTTTTCAGGAAACATTTGTGAAGGCGATCCAGACCATCCGTCAGGGCCGCTACACCGAGAACGGCAAGTTTCCGGCATGGATATCGCGCATAGCCCATAATCTTATCATCGATTATTATCGTCAGGAAAAATCCGAGAACGTGCAATCATCGGATTTGACCGATGTCGACGTTCTGAATCGTAAGGAACTTTGCGAAGCCACGATTGAGGATGCGATCGTGACGGAGCAGATCCGCGACGACGTGAAATATCTGATCAAGGAGTTGCCCGCTCTTCAGCGAGAAGTACTCATAATGCGCTATTATCAGGGCTTGAGTTTCAAAGAGATAGCCGAGATAACCGGAGTAAGTATAAATACGGCTCTCGGAAGGATGCGCTATGCGATACTTAACCTGCGTAGGATAGCGAACGAAAAAGATATCATCCTTACAATCTGAGCTACAATAAAATCGGTAAGGGGAGCGTTATATAGGTGTTATTATTAAAACCTCGAATGCCTATGACTCACAACTCCTACCTCTATTCCATCGATGCATATGTACGTCCGGTCGGGAAAAGTGCGGCTCCAAGAAAATCCACTGTAAGCTTCATACGTCAGTTTGCAAGAGCTAATGTTGTGCTTGAGGGGGCTGTTGCCGGAGATATCTGCATCAATTAAAAAGTTATCAGAGAGCGCGTCGAACATTGAAGACGCGCTTTTTTCATGCCGTTTCACGGAACGGGATGGGTATTGTTGCGTGATTTTTTATCAGGAGCGCAGGGATTTTGAGAAAATTGCTTAACTTTGTAATCAATAACAGCAAACAAGTTTCCACATGGAAGAGATCATAAAGGAAGAGGGAGCAGCCGAGGATGGCGGACTCAATTTCATAGAGCAGGAGATAAAGGCCGATCTTGAGGCCGGTAAGAATGGCGGCCGCCTGAACACTCGTTTTCCGCCGGAGCCTAACGGCTATCTGCATATAGGCCATGCAAAGGCTTTTATCATGGATTTCGGAGCAGCCGAGAAGTTCGGAGGCACCTGTAATCTTCGCTTCGACGACACCAATCCTCAGAAGGAGGATACAGAATACGTAGAGGCCATCAAGGAAGATATCCATTGGCTCGGATATGACTGGGAAGACCGGTTATACTATGCGAGCGATTATTTCCCTCAGCTTTATGACCTTGCGTTAAGGTTGATCAAGGAAGGAAAAGCATATGTAGACGAGCAGACCAGCGAGCAGATAGCTTCGCAGAAGGGAACACCGACCACTCCCGGTACGGCAAGTCCCTATCGCGACCGTCCTATCGAGGAGAATCTCGAGCTTTTCGAGAAGATGAATGCCGGTGAATTCGAGGAAGGGAGCATGGTGCTCCGTGCCAAAATCGACATGGCGAGCGACAACATGCACTTCCGCGACCCGATCATGTACCGTATCATCAAGACTCCGCACTGGCGCACCGGCGACAAGTGGAAGGTTTATCCGATGTATGATTTCGCGCATGGTCAGAGTGATTATTTCGAGGGCGTGACGCATTCGATATGCACCCTGGAGTTTGTGCCTCACCGTCCGCTGTATGAGTATTTCGTGAAAGAGCTTGCCGATGAGACATATTGCCCGCGACAGATAGAGTTCAACCGTCTGAACCTCACATATACCGTGATGAGTAAGCGCAAACTTCTCCAGCTCGTGAAGGAGGGTTTGGTGAATGGCTGGGACGACCCGCGTATGCCTACCTTGCGCGGATTGCGCCGCAGGGGTTATACGCCTTCGTCGATCAAGGATTTCATAAAGCGTATCGGCTATACCAAATATGAGGCTTTGAATCATATCGAGCTTCTCGAGCATTCGGTAAGGGAGGATCTCAACAAAACGGCTACGCGCGTAAGCGTGATCCAGAATCCCGTGAAGCTCATTCTTACGAATTATCCGGAAGGGAAGAGCGAGGTTATGACGATGGACAATAACCCGGAGAACCCTGCGGAGGGAAGCCATGAGATGCCGTTCAGCCGCGAGCTCTGGATAGAGCGCGAGGATTTCATGGAGAATCCCCCGAAGAAATTCTTCCGTCTTTCGCCCGATAAAGAGGTAAGGCTGAAAGGAGCCTATATCATCAAGTGCACGGGCGTCAAGAAGAATGATAACGGCGAGATCGAGGAGATTTATGCCACTTATGATCCAGACACGCGCAACGGGCTGCCGGGAAGCAACCGGAAGGTGAAGGGAACGCTGCATTGGGTATCGGCGCCTACAGCCACGGAAGCAGAGATACGCGACTACGACAGACTTTTCAGTGTTGAGAATCCTTCGGCCGAAGAGGGAGACTTCCGCGATCTGCTGAATCCGGATTCTCTGATTGTGCGCAGGAATGCTAAAATTGAGCCATGGCTTGCCGAGAGAATAAATGCCGGCGACCACTATCAGTTCCAGCGACTGGGTTATTACGTTGTGGATAAGGATTCGACTCCCGGACATCCGGTGTTCAACAAGACTATAGGTCTGAAGGACACATGGGCGAAGGAGATGAAGAAAGGCTGAAAGGCCGGAATAAGTTAAAATACGTTAAAACGCTGATTCTGAAGAATCGGAATCCGCGTTTTAATGTTATATTTGCAGGCCTTTCAGAGGAAAGGACCGCAACTACGGGGGTAATTGGCTTTGACAGCGTGTAGAAGCGGCAGGTAAGCATGCAGAGCTTTGGCGTTTAAGCTCTATAATAACAAAAGCGTCGACCTATAATTGGCGAAAATAACAATTACGCTCTCGCTGCGTAACCTGAAGTACAGTAGGGTTCCTTTATTCGCCTCAAAGTGAGGTGAACGAGACATCTCCCCATTGCCCGGTTCCGAGACGTTTGGACAAGGAGGTGCAGAGAAATTCGGAAATAGGGCAGCCGGAGTTCCGACGGCGGCCCGAAACAAAGGGACTAAGGTCAGAATTGGCTGTCGCGGGCCTGTTCTGACACGAAAATCAATCCGCAGACTAAGCATGTAGAAAGCTTGTTGAGTCCGCGTTTGGACGAGGGTTCAATCCCCTCTACCTCCACAACATATGTCTGATTATCAATAATTTATTGATAATCAGACATTCTGTTTTAATATGATGCAGGACGGAAAGGGAGATAGTTGGGGCTTTCCCATGGAGAGATGGGTTAGATTTGCGGAATTTTCCGGTTTGTGTGAGGTGGTTGAAATTTTGCATCCTAAATATACCATCCTAAATATACTATGAGTATATAAGGCTGAATTATTTTCAGCTCAATAGCTTGACGGTCGAAACTTATTTAGGCTTTTCGCTATATTTGTTAACACTCATTTCTACAATTTTAAAGGATGATAATCAAAAGTAAATTGATACCGAAGGGGTTTTGCGTTAATCTGTTCGGAACGTTCTGGACCAGGGATACAGACTGGATCGATAAATATGTTATCAATCATGAGAAGATTCACACTGCCCAGCAGCGCGAATTGCTGTTTATCCCGTTTTATATATTCTATTTGATTGAATGGGGCATTAAGTGCTTTAAGTACAGAAACCGGAAGGATGCATATCATAATATATCATTTGAAAGAGAAGCTTATAAGCATGGAAATGACCTTACATATCTGAAGAATAGAAAGCATTATTCCTGGATAAAATTTCTAACTCATAAGTAAGCTAAGTTTTGAAAGTATGATTTAACAATCGATTAAAAATGATACAACAGATAGAATTCAGACTGCCTGCGATGAGACGCGGCTGCCATCTGATAACGGGCGAGATTACAAGGCGGCTTCCGAATCCGCTTCCCGATTCGGGTTTGCTGAATGTTTTTGTGAAGCATACGTCTTGCGGGCTGACAATCAATGAGAACGCGGATCCGGATGTGCGGAGCGATATGGATAGGATTCTGGGTCAGCGGATTTTCCCGGTGGGCGGGGAGGATATCAAGAGTATAGTGTCGCC
>URNY01000010.1 GCA_900549375.1 uncultured Bacteroidales bacterium
CCTCGATGGAGACGCCTATAAGTCCGCCGCCGTAGATATTACCCTCGGATTCATTGGTGATATTCATCACATATTCATGAGCGCGCTCCACATTCTGGATAGTGCCGTTCTTCACGAGATGAGAGCCGTCGCTCTTGTCGCACTCAACCTTGTAGTCGAGGTTCTTGTCGACATTCGGCATCATGAAATAGCCTTTGGCAGTCGTGATGTTATCCTGAGTGAACTCAAGTGAACCGCGCGAATGGCTGAATGTCACTTTCAGATTGTCGATGCCGGCGTTGAGTGATTCAGGATTTATGGAAACTATCACATTGGCAATGTTGCAATGAAGCACGAGCGATTCCACGGCGCCGTCGGCCATATCGAATTCCTGACTTCCGCGATAGAACTTCTTGTCGAAAGAGGCCGAAACACTGTCGCCTGTCCATCCTTCGGCAAGATAATGGCCGCTGCGCAGGATAATCGGAGTCTGCGGTATGTTGGAAAGACCGATGAACTTGCGGACAACGCCTTTATTGCTTTCGATATAGACCACACATTTGTCGGCGAGAGTCTGCGCATCATATTGCGCGTCGGCCCGCGTCGAGATGTCGGAACGAATTTCCGCACTGAGGCGAAGCTGTCCCTCGCCGCCGTCGCCAAACGGGGCTTCCGAGACACACGACGGCGCGATTGCCAGAGCCATCAGCGCCAGCCCGTATGCTGTGTATTTATTTAGTGCTTTCATAGTTCCGTTATTCAATTGTATGGAGTTTAAGTTCCTTCACCGTCTGTCCCGAAGCGTCCGACACGGTAAGACGGAACGTATGGTCTTTGTCGGGGCCGAGAGCACAGAGCATTACCATGAAGTCGGAAACATCAAATTTCACATTCTTCTCGCCGCGGACCGTCGTTTTATCCTCCGGCAGAAGTTTCAGCTGATGAAGCTGATCAAGGCTTTCTCCGGGATCGCAAAGGTCGAACACCTCCGGAACCATTCCGGCAAGATCATCGGAAATTATATTCACTTTGAACTCGGTTATTCCCGTCTCGCTCGAGACATTTATAACCACATGCGAATCGGCTTTGACATCGTTCGACTTGTCGAGATCGATCGGAGCCTCGGCCACTACTTTCGGTCCTACAGCCGCAGGAGGAGTCGGGTCATCGGGATCTACCGGATCACTTTCTTCAGGACGTTCGCTATCATCGAGAATTTCATCTTCCTCAACTGCTACGTTGCGCTCCACATCCGTAACCGTGACGGAGGCGTCGACATTCAGCGAGCTCTGGGCATCTCCCACACTCTCGCCTGCCTGCGAATGAAGCTTGAACGTGATTTTATAATGATGACCGCGGTTTACGGTAGCGTAGCTCTTGGTCTCTACAGTCTGAAGGTTTTCAACTACTCCGCGGAAGACGGCCACAAGCGACACGCCCTCCAAATATTTGAAATAGCCCGAATTGCCGCGTTGCTGGTCGCTCTTTGTGAAACGGAGATATTTACCCTCGTCGGCACCGCTCTGGGTTACGCGCACTTCCACAAAAGAGTCGTCGGTCATATTGCTCATCAGCATCGGATCGAACACAATCGATACCTTCACATTCTGCAGCCGGCAGACGATATCGCCGATATTATCGGTAATCTTCCCGGCCTCGATAGTAAATTCTTCCGAGTCTCCGGTATAATAGGGAGCGTTCCACTCGGCATCGACATCCGATCCATATTCGGCATGGACGGTATACGTGCCCCGCTCAAGAGTCACCACATCCGGCATATCGCCGAAGCGGGAGCTGAATGATGGCGAAGACTGACCGGTTTTTGTGATCGAGATCACAAAATTGTCGATATCATAGTCGGTCGCTCTTGTGGAAAGCATCTCCTCGTCGCGCAGATCTATAGCGAGCGCGCTTTTGCTCAATGAACCTGTCTCCTCCTCCGTTTTTCCGTTATCGAAGGGATTCTCCTTGTCGCATGAAGGAAGAGCCAGCAAAATAAGCAAAATATATAATAAACTGAATTTCTTCATAGCTATTGATTTCATCTCTTTTTACCGTGGTATTTTCTTTTTGGGGCGCTCTGCTGCCTCTCCGACGGAGGCGTATATCCGAGCGTCACGTCGTCAATCACGAGCTCAGACCCGGTAGCGACCGCCTTGTACTTGTTGGCGGCAACCTTATAATCGCTCAACCCTGCTCCATCCTCCTTCAGAGCGGAGCCTGTGGGGATGTTTACCTTCGGAGTGGATTTCCTGTCGGTGGATTTGAAGCAGAGCACAAGTTTCGCGGCCTTCTTGCCGAATGGATAGTCGAGCAGGTTAAGCGTCGCTTCCGTCATGCCCGCTCTTGCTCCGAGTTCGAGGTATCCTTCCGAGATTCTTATGCCCTCGGCATCATATACTACCGCCTGCACCTCGGCGTTTTCATTATTTACCGAAGTAAAACGATATTTGAAGGTTACACAGGTCGGACGGGATGTAAAGGATATACCGTCTGAGCGATGGTCGCTTCCGTCGAACGAATATTCTCCGAGGAAAAGCTCTCCTGCAACCTTGACAAGCTCGTTATCCGCAGGATGATCGGTGCAATAATAGGTCGAGTTTCCGGCATTCCCGGTATCATTAAGGCCTCGGCCGTTATGATTATAACCTACCGACCGGATGTGAGCCATACCACCTTCAACATAAGTGGATGGCACCATATACCAGGTATTCTTGTTGGAAGATCCCGTGTAGCATGTCTTGGAGTTTATCGAGCTCCATCCGATGGCTTCATTTATTAAGATCGAGGACGTTGCCTGATGGGACTTAAACAGCGTCGCGTGGAATTTGCCCCCTATGTTGATGGGGTTGATGTTTATTGTCTGCTGCGTCTGGCTGAAATCGCCGTTGCTGAGAGCGATAGCCTGCTCGGTGCGGAACGTGGCGATATCGGTGCGCGGGTTGGTGCCGTTGGAGAGGGCGAACTGTACATCTGAGTATTCAGTGTTCGGTGTCAGCCCTTTCACCTCGATGATTCCTCCGGCGAGCGGGCGCACGCGGCTTGTGTCCACCTGCTTGCCGCCGCGGATTATGATAAGTGCATGCTGGATAAGCTCAAGCTTCGAGGCATCCTCCGGAACTATTAGGAATTTCACCTTCTCGGCGAATGCATCCGCCTGAACAGTGAATTTTGGGAAATTCAAGCCGAGCCTTATGCCGGCTCGCGGTGTTTCGTCTGCTCCGTAATAGACATTAAGCGGAGTATTGTCAAGAAGGAGCCTGCGCGGTGCCTTAAGGCGCACTTTATAGTGATGTGTCAGATTTGCCGGGAGTCCTGCGGAAGGAGCGGAAGCGAGAGTTTCAGTCGAGACCACCTCCGCCGCAAGATCATCCACTGTCATATGGAAAGAAGTCTTGGCAAGAGCATCCGGAGCGTTGGTGGAATAGTATATTTCCACCTCCGTGCTGCTGTATTCAACGGCGTTCACCGGTTGAATCGTAATCTGTATCGAGGATATGGAGACACTGAACTTCACTTCCTCGGAAACCCTTGTCATGGCATCCTTAACCTGAAGCGAAATCTCATAGCTGCCGACAGGCAATTTCTTCAGAAAATCCTTGAGCCTTACGATTCCCATCTTGTCGGGATTGCGGAGAAGGCCGAACACCTTCACTCCCTCCGCCTCAAGCTGCGACTGAACGAGATCCGAGGCGTTTACGAGCTGCACCTCACGGCCGAAGGCGGGGGTATGCGAGGCCGACCCTCCGATTTTGAGCGTCACCTCCTTCAGACCGCCGAATGCGAACACCTCATAGCGCGGATCACCCTGCGGCTCGAAGTTCTCGAAAGCCGTCATAGCATCGCCGGCAGCAAAATCCTTTGTCTCCACTGTCGGCTCCGGAGCCTCGAAAAGATCTTCGCCGAGAGGCACATTCACTGTCTCGGCCACTACATTCTCCTCAAAGCGGACATCAAGCGAGAGGTTGCCGTTGTTGACATTGCCGTTTACTCCGATGGTGATGATATAATGACGTCGCGGCTTGGCCTCGAAACCGGCGGGCTGGATCGTCACCTGCTTGCCGGCGGCGTTTGTAAGCGTAAGGTTGAGGTCGATGGCCGACGGGCACATATATGCCGGGCGGCTCTCGTTTTGAGCGAACACCACGTATTCGTGGCCCTCCGAGCGGAGAGCCGCGCTATAGTTGCTGAAATTGGCAGTGAACTCGTCGGTATAGCGGATGCTGACCATGCAGTTGGCGAGCGAGGCCGTCAGGCTCACGTTCTTTGTCTCACCGGCTGTGATCACTGCGCGCTCCGACGCATGATAATAGGGAGCGGTGAAACCCTCCTGCTCCGCATCGCCGAAGAAAGCCTCAACCTCATATTCACCTATCGGGAAAGATTCCTCGCGGTTGAATGCTTCCTGATTGGCCCATGTCTGATGAAAACTTCCGTCGGTGCGCGACAAGGCAATCTTGAATTCCGACGCATCGGGAACTATTGTTGCCTTTGTGTCGTCGGAGCGTGTGTTGCGGAACACTCCGCCATCGGAAGCCACCGCCACGCTCAGACGCCCCGCGTCGCCGCTTCCGTTCCAGGGATTATCCTCGCTGCTGCAGGAGCCGAGTGCGAGCATCCCCGTCGCGGCCATTAGTAGGCCGGCATAAATCTTTTTCATAATGTAGATATAGACGAAGTTTTGGAAAACCTCTGTTTGCGTATCGCGAAGTTTTATCTACTTCGGGTTTGTGAAATCTATCTTTTTCGGTAAATTTGCATTCAAAATTACTGCTTATTTATTAACTGTGCCAATTTTAAAGCAAATTTGTGCACAATTGCGTGAATTTTACCAATAAAAACCATGTTTCGATGGCTCTTTGATTCCAAAACCACCAATTTAGATTCATTGAGCACAATGAAAACATAAAGAATCAATTTAATGATATGAAACTGATTAAACGGACTGTCGCGATAATCGCGCTAATACTTGCTTGCGCCAATACGGCCAATGCGCAGAGTCTCCAGGACCTCCTTGGCAAACTGGGGGGCGGAGATACAAAAAACACCATCGGCAGCGTGTTGGAGGGCGTTCTCTCTAAATCCGACCTCACCGTGGCCGACCTGCAGGGCAATTGGATATCCACCGGTCCGGCCGTTTGCTTTCAGGGCGACAATTTTCTGAAGAAAGCCGGAGGCGCGGCCGCCGCAACAGCTATTGAGAACAAAATCGCCCCTTACTACAATAAATATGGACTGAACGGCGCCACTCTCACAGTTGACAAAGAGGGAAACTTCGAGCTCGCCATCAACAAACTCAAGCTCAAGGGAACCGTCAGTATCCCCAAAGGTGCCGACAAGGGAGTGTTCACCTTCAGCTTCAAGGCAGTAGGAAAAATCAGTCTGGGCAACATCAAAACGTACGTTCAGAAAACCTCTAAGACGATGGACGTGATGTTCGACGCCACCAAGCTTATGACAATTATCCAGGCCGTTGCCAAATATTCCAACATGACGACTGCAAAAACCCTCTCCTCACTGCTCTCGCAGTATGACGGTCTGTGCGTCGGCTTTGCCTTCAAAGCGAAATAATATCAACACATAATATTCGGATTATATGTTCTCAGGAATAGTAGAGGAAGCCGCTGAAGTTGTAAGGCTTACCGAAGATAAAGAGAATCTGCATATCACGATGCGTTGCTCATTTGCAGATGAACTGCGCATCGACCAGAGCGTGGCCCACAACGGCGTCTGTCTCACGGTCGTAGCCCTGCCGGGCGACGGCACATATACCGTGACGGCGATACGCGAGACTCTCGACCGTTCCAACCTCGGCGACCTTAAGGTGGGCGACCTTGTGAATCTCGAACGAAGCATGAGAGTGAACGGACGTCTCGACGGCCATATAGTGCAGGGACATGTGGACCAGACCGCTGTCTGCACCGATGTCAGCGAAGCCGACGGGTCATGGTATTACACATTCGAATATGAATCGACGCCCGAGATGGCACGACGCGGATACATCACGGTCGACAAGGGATCGGTCACGGTGAATGGAGTCAGTCTCACCGTCTGCGAACCTACCGACAACAGTTTCAAGGTCGCAATCATACCTTTCACCCACGAACATACCAATTTCCACCGCATCCGCAAAGGAACGCGAGTGAATCTTGAGTTCGACATTCTCGGCAAATATCTGGCGCGCCTCGCCTCAATCCGCTGATCATCACAAAAAAGTTTCGAAAATGAAACTACCTGCCTCAATCTCAGGCAAAGAGAACCCATCGGTCGGGAACGCGCGCCGCGTAGTCCTGATCGGAGCCAACGGAGCGGGAAAGACCCGCTTCATGGACGAAATGGCCTATCTTTGCGAGGGTAAGGCATATATGCTCTCCGCCCTCTCCGCCTCCTTCCCCGAACGGGAGGAATCCACTATGCCCGGCTCTATCGACGAGCTATACCGCGAGGCGATACGCCAGCAGACCTATATGCGCTCGGATGCCGTAAGCGAGCTCGACAAACTCATTTACATGGTTTTCGCCGACGAGCTCGAATACCTTCTGAGCCTCAAGGAGAAAGGCTTCGGTCAGGGAAAGCGGGTAAAACTGCGCACCACCCGTCTCGACCGAATCCGGGAACTATGGGAACGTCTCTTCCCGGGCAACCGCATCACCCGGCATAAAGGAAAACTGATGTTCGCCACTCAGTCAGGTCAGGACCTCATCTCGGCATCATCGCTGAGTCAGGGAGAGAAAACCGTGCTCTACTATGCGGCCGCAGTGCTTTACGCAATGCCTGAGGCCGTGATTTTCATCGATTCCCCTACTCTCTTCATCCATCCCTCGATTATCGGATCGCTTTGGGAGGCTCTGGAGCAGATGAGACCGGACTGCACGTTTGTCTACAATTCGGTGGATATCGACTTCGTGAGCACAATGAGCGACAGCACCTATATATGGGTGAAAAGTTTCGACTCTTCGCGCTCTTTATGGGACTACGACGTTATCCGCGATCCGGTGCTGACCGAGAAGCTCCTCATGGAACTCTCCGGGAGCCGCCGCCCGGTGATATTCATCGAAGGAGATTCCCGACATAGCATAGACGTGAAGCTCTATAGCCTTGTCTTCCCCGACTGGACAATACGGCCGCTCGGTTCATGCGACAAGGTGATAGAGACTACCCGCACCTTCAACGATCTGCGAAACATGCACCATCTGCGCAGCCGCGGTATCGTCGACCGCGACCGGCGCACGGATGTCGAGGTAGACTATCTGCGGAGAAAAGACATTATGGTGCCGGAAGTGGCGGAAGTGGAGAACATCTTCCTGCTTGAAAACGTTATCCGGGTGATGGCACGCCGCCGAGGAAGGGATCCGCAGAAGGTGACGCAGCGCGTACGCAAGGAGGTGATCCGCACATTCAAACAGAAGGCCGATCAACAGGCATTGCAACATGTCCGTCATAAAGTGAAGCGCGATGTGGAATGCAAGATAGACGCCCGGTTCTCATGCATCACCGCTCTGGAGACACATCTCAAATCGCTTGTCTTCAAACTTGAGCCCCGTAAAGCCTATAATATTCTCCGCGAGCAGTTCGCCGCGATGGTTCGCGACGGCGACTACGACGGAATCCTCCGGGTGTTCAACCATAAGCCTATGCTTCCAGACTCGGGACTTCCCCAGCTTCTCGGCTACCGCTCGAAAGAGGAATATATCGAGGGAGTGCTCGAAGCCATGAAGGAATCGGGGAAAGACGCCGCGACGCTTCGCGCCGCCGTGCGCCACTGCCTAAGGGCGCCCGAAGAACCACCAGACGAGGCTGCTAAATAACATTAAGAAACTGAAAGTATATAACCCTACACGATATGAAAAATCAACTTGCTATCCTGCGCAACGACCCCTGGCTCGAACCCTATGCCCCGGCTATCGAGGGAAGACATCAGGACGTGGTCCGCAAAATGGAGGAACTGACGCAGTCGACCGACGGCTCACTCTCCCGCTTCGCCAACGCCTACAACTATTTCGGCCTTCACCGCAACCGTAAAGGTGAATGGATTTTCCGCGAATATGCTCCCAATGCCACCGGAATATGGCTCATCGGCACATTCACCGGATGGAAAGACGACGAAAGATATCGCCTCCGGAACATCGGAGGAGGAACATGGGAGGGTATATTCCCCGCCGACTTCATCCATAACGGCGACCTCTACAAGATGCGGGTTGAATGGGAAAGAGGATCCGGCGAAAGAATTCCCGCATATGCCACCCGCGTGGTGCAGGATCCCGAGACACATATCTTTTCGGCCGAGGTTTATGAGCCGGAGAAACCCTATGAATTCAAAGTCAGGAAATTCAAACCCGACACAAAGCCTCTCCTGATCTATGAATGCCACATCGGCATGGCTCAGCAGGAGGAGAGTGTCGGGACCTATGAGGAATTCCGCACCAAGACTCTTCCGCGCATCGCCGCCGATGGCTATAACGCCATCCAGATAATGGCAATTCAGGAACATCCCTACTATGGATCGTTCGGCTATCATGTAAGCAGTTTTTATGCCGCCTCTTCGCGTTTTGGTACGCCCGATGACCTCAAGCGGCTCATCGACGACGCCCATGAACGCGGAATCGCGGTAATCATGGATATCGTCCACTCCCACGCCGTGAAAAATGAGGTGGAAGGACTCGGGCGGCTCGACGGTTCCTACGACCTCTACTTCTACGGCGACAACCGTCGCGAACATCCGGCATGGGACTCCCTCTGCTTCGACTACGGCAAAAACTCCGTGCTTCATTTCCTCCTCTCAAACTGCAAATTCTGGCTTGAGGAGTATAAATTCGACGGTTTCCGCTTCGATGGAGTGACCTCCATGCTCTATTACAACCACGGTCTGGGCAAAGCTTTCGGAAGCTACGACGACTATTACGACGGCAATGAGGACACCAACGCACTGGTATATCTCACCCTCGCCAATATCCTTATACATGAGATCAATCCTAAAGCCATCACCATCGCCGAGGAGATGAGCGGCATGCCCGGTCTGGCAGTGCCTTTCGAAGAGGGAGGAATCGGCTTCGACTACCGCATGGCGATGGGCATACCCGACTATTGGATAAAGATGATCAAGGAGAAGAAAGATGAAGACTGGCATCCGACATCCATTTTCTGGGAGCTGACCAACCGTCGCGCCGACGAGAAGACTGTAAGCTATTGCGAAAGCCACGACCAGGCGCTTGTAGGCGACAAGACTATCATCTTCCGCCTTATCGACAAAGAGATGTACTGGCATATGATGGTGGGCGACAACGACGGCACCGTGAGCCGCGGCATGGCCCTCCACAAGATGATACGCCTCGTGACTCTGGCCACCATCAACGGAGGCTATCTCAATTTCATGGGCAACGAGTTCGGACATCCCGAATGGATAGACTTCCCCCGCGAAGGCAACGGATGGAGCTATAAATATGCACGCCGCCAATGGGACCTTGTCGACCGGGAGGATCTCAAGTACCGTTTCCTCAACAATTTCGACAACTACATGATCGAACTTGTCTCGAAGCAGTATGACTTCCAGTCTCTGCCGGTAGAGAAACTCTGGGAGAAGGACGACGACCAGGTGCTCGCCTTCCGTCGCGGCGACCTCATATTCGTGTTCAACTGGAGCCCGACACAATCGTTCAACGACTACGGCTTCCTGGCCCCTGCAGGCGAATATGAGACAGTGCTCGACAGCGATTCTCCGCTCTTCGGCGGATATGGATTCGTGGACGACAGCGTGCATCATTTCACCACTCCCGACCCCCTCTATTCCCCCGCGGGGAAAGGCTGGCTCAAGCTTTACCTGCCGGCACGCACAGCTCAGGTTCTTCGCATGGTGCGCCCCAAACCCGTCCGCCGCGCCGCAAAAGCTAAAGTAGCTAAAGTAGCTCCGGTAGCTAAAGAAGCTAAAAAAGCTACAACAGCTAAAAAAACCGCCAAAACAACAAAAACATCCAGGAAAGATGAATAAGATAACAATAGCCATCGACGGCTATTCATCGTCGGGCAAATCCACAATGGCCCGCGACCTTGCCCGCCGGTTGGGATACATATATGTCGATTCGGGAGCAATGTACCGCGCCGTGACTCTTTATGCGATAGAGCACGGCATGGCTTCTGCCGCCAAGGGTGTGGACGCCGCCGCTCTCTCTGCCGCTCTGCCTCATATCAAGATCTCTTTCACACCGGCCGAAGCCGACGGAGTTCAGCACACTCTGCTCAACGGGCGCGATGTAGAGCGTGAGATCCGGGATATGGAGGTAAGCTCGCTCGTCAGTCCGGTGGCCGCCATTCCGGAGGTCCGTGCATACCTGACACGCCTTCAGCAAAGCTACGGGCGCGACAAAGGGATTGTGATGGATGGCCGCGATATCGGCACTACCGTCTTCCCCGACGCCGAGATGAAAGTCTTTGTCGATGCCTCTCCCGAGGAGAGGGCTCGTCGCCGCGTGAAGGAGCTGACCGAGAAGGGAGAGAATGTGAACTACGAGGAAGTTCTCGCCAATATCCGCGAGCGCGACCGCATAGACACCACGCGCAAGGAATCTCCGCTGCGCAAGGCGCCGGATGCCCACGTGCTCGACAACGACCGCATGTCGATCTCCGAACAGATGGACTGGCTCCTCGATCTTTTCACCAAGATAACAGGAGAAAAGCCCCAATCAGCGAAATAATGAATGTCGAGATAGATGAAAACTCGGGATTCTGCTTCGGAGTGGTCACGGCCATCCAGAAAGCAGAGGCCGAGCTTGAGAAATCGGGCGCGCTCTATTGCCTCGGCGACATAGTGCACAATGCGGCGGAAGTGGAGCGTCTGCGCATCAAAGGATTGCGCACAATCACACATTCGCAGCTCGAATCGCTTCGCGACTCGAGAGTGCTTCTGCGCGCTCACGGCGAACCGCCCTCCACCTATCTCACGGCGCAACGCAACAATATATCGGTGATCGACGCCACTTGTCCGGTGGTTCTTCAGCTGCAGCGCCGCATCAAGAAAGCCTACGATGAAAACCGCGCGGCGCTCGCCGCCGGCACCATCGACCGCATGCCGCTGATTCTCATCTATGGCAAGGAGGGACATGCCGAAGTCAACGGCCTTGTGGGTCAGACTCAGGGAGAGGCCGTAGTGGTGCAGAATCCCGACGACCTCGACGGCATAGACCTCTCTCGCGACATTCTGCTATATTCGCAGACCACAAAATCCTTGCAAGGGTTCCGCACGATGGTCGACGAAATAAAACGCCGCAAGAGAGAGGGCGCGTTCGAATATTTCGACACCATCTGCCGACAGGTTTCCAGCAGACTCGACAAATTGAGGGAGTTCGCATCTTCGCACGATGCCATAGTCTTCGTATGCGGGGCGAAAAGTTCCAACGGCAAGGTGCTCTTCGAGGAATGCCGCAAAGTGAATCCCCGCTCTTTCCTTGTGAGCGATGACGAAGAAGTGGACACTTCGCTGCTTGCCGGAGCCGCATCCGTAGGTATCTGCGGAGCCACCTCCACTCCGCGCTGGCTGATGGCCCGGGTTGCAGAAACAATCATTGAAAACTCCAAAAAGAAACAGGAATGATCAACGATGACGAAAGATATATGCGCATGGCTCTCGACGAGGCGCAGGCGGCCTTCGATGAAGGAGAGATCCCCATCGGGGCCGTCATAACCGTCAACGGCCGGGTGATAGCCCGCGCCCACAACCGCACAGAGGCTCTCAACGACGTCACTGCCCATGCCGAGATGCAGGCCATAACCTCCGCCGCCGACTACCTCGGAGGAAAATATATGCCGGAATGCACAATATATGTCACCGTCGAGCCTTGCGCCATGTGCGCAGGCGCACTGGGATGGAGCCAGATAGGAAGAATTGTCTACGGCGCGCCGGACCCCAAACGGGGATTTTTCTCCGTATACCGTCCGGACAACACCCCGCTGCATCCCAAGACTAAAGTGGAAGGCGGCATTCTTGAAGATGAATGCCGCGCAATCATGCAGGACTTTTTCAAAAAATTGCGCCGCTGATGAATAAACTGCAAAAATTTTTTATACCTTTGCGTCTGAACAAACGACAAGTCTGAAAATCTGATCCGGGCCCGAATGTCCGGATTCACTATGTGACCAAAATATTCTTCTTTCTAATGCAATACATATTGCATCAATTTTAATCAGACTGTTGCAACGCACTTAATGGACCATGGAGATTTCTGAAAAAATCAAAGGAGCGATTATCGGTTATGCAATCGGGGATGCACTGGGTCTCGGCACGGAGTTCATGACCGTGCCGGAAGTCAGACGCAATTATCCCGAAGGACTGCATTCCCTGAGCCAGATAATACGCGACGGACATCGCTGCCAATGGGAACGCGGCGAATGGACAAACGACACCGAGCTCTTCCTCCTTCTCGCCGAATCGGTGATGGAACGTGACGGGCTCGACCATCTTGACTATACCCGTAGGATGAAACGCTGGTATGAGACCGGCCCGACCGACCTCGTGTCGGTCTACCGCAAAGTGATGTCCGACCCTCAATGGGAGGAGGATCCCATCGGCACGGCCCACCGCATCTGGCGTACGCAAAAAATCGACGAAGCATCCAACGAGGGTATCTACCGCGCGGTGTTCACCGGCATTCTGAGCGGCGACGACCTTGTGGACGATACCGTTCGACTCGTGCTTCTCACCCATGACGATCGGCGCTGCCTCTCTTCGGCCGTGGTAATAGCCAGAATGACGCAAGCCCTGATGTGGGAGGAGAAGGAACCTCCGTTCGAAGAGCTGGAGAGCATCTGCGACAGTATCGATTCGCGCACTCTCCCCTTCCTGCGCAATGCCCGCAACGGCAGCCTTGAGGATCTCAAGCTCGACGATGAGAACACTGCATGGTATACCCGTAAATCCATGAGCGCGGCTCTCTGGTCACTGTGGCATTGCTCATCGGCCGAAGAAACCCTTCACACCATCGTCAACGCCGGTGGCGACGCCGACACCAACGCCGCTCTTTCGATGGCTCTGGCAGGCATCAAATATGGTTTCAGCCAACTTCCCGCCGAAACCGCCAACATGCTGCATTACGACCATGCGCTCGATGTGGCCGAAAGGTTCGCCGCATATATGGAACAGAAACATTAGAGATAAATCTTCAATAAAGCGAATGGAGAATAACGGAGATAAGACTATGGACAGCCCGGCAGGAAAAGCCGGCGTAAAGGCATGGATTGAGGCGATGCGCCTCCGGACGCTGCCGGTGTCAGTAGCCGGAGTGCTCGCCGGGGGAGGTTGCGCGGCCTATTACGGCTCGTTCCGCACCTTGCCGTTCCTCATCTGCCTTTTATTCGCAGTCATGGCTCAGATAGTCTCCAATTTTGCCAACGAGTATTTCGATTTCAAAAACGGGCTCGACCATAAAGGGCGCGAAGGTTTCCGCCGCGGCGTCACCGAGGGAGATATCTCTCCCAAAGCTATGCGCAACGCGACATTCGGACTGCTCGCAGTCACTTGCCTCATCGGTTGCTTGCTGATAATCTGGGGCGGTTGGTGGCTATTGGCCGCCGGAGTGGCGATAGCCATCTTCGCCATCGCATATTCCGCCGGTCCATGGCCGCTGTCACACCATGGACTGGGCGACATTGCAGTGGTTATATTCTTCGGGATTGTGCCGGTGATGCTCACCGCTTATGTACAGACCGGTTCCTTGGAGATGTGGCCTGTGGCTCTGCCGATATCAGTTGCCCTCGGGCTGATGATCGACAATGTGCTGATCGTGAATAATTATAGAGATGCCGACGACGACCGCGCAGTGGGGAAACACACCACGGCAGTTATCTTCGGACGGAAGGCAATGGGACGCGTCTATTTCATCAACGGCATTCTCGCTGTGGTCCTCATCGAGGTGGCGACAATCGCAAGAGTGCCCCTGTTGTGGCAAGCCGGAGCGCTGCTCTATGCCAACCTCCATTATATGCTCTGGGTGAAGCTTACGCACCTGAAAGGCGCGGAACTCAACCCGGTGCTCGGACAGACCGCGATGCTCGTGCTCGGAACGTCGGTCTGGCTTCTCCTTCTCCTCTGCTGCAACTGAAATTTGATTTGAGAAATGGCTGAAAACAACTCAAGATATACCAACAAAAGGAAACCTGCTTTCGAACCTATCCGACAGGATGCCACCGGCAAACTGCCGCCGCGCGACACCGACCTCGAAGAGGTGGTGCTCGGCGCCCTCATGCTCGAGAAAGACGCCTATATGAACGTCTGCGACATTCTGACGCCCGACTCCTTCTACGATCCGGTAAATGCAAAAATTTTCGATGCCATAAGCACTCTGGGATTCAATCAGAGGCCCATCGACATGATGACCGTAACAGAACAGCTCCGTCAGAACGGCGAGCTTGAGAATGTCGGAGGAGCGGTTCATATCACCGAACTGACGGCACGGGTCTATTCGGCAGCAAATGTCGAATTCCATGCCAAAATCATTGCTCAGAAATTTCTTGCCCGTCGTCTCATCTCTTTTGCCGCCCGCATAGAATCGGATGCTTTCGACGAAAGCAATGATGTCGACGACCTTCTCCAGGCCGCGGAAGGGCAGCTTTTTGAAATATCCCAGACCCACCTCAAGCGAGAGGTGATTCAGATCGATCCTGTCCTCAATCTCGCTATAGAGCAGATCCAGAACGCCGCCAATTCCGAATCCGGACTCTCCGGACTCAAGACGGGCTACGACGGCCTCGACAAGATGACCTCGGGCTGGCAGAATTCCGACCTCATAATCATCGCTGCCCGCCCTGCAATGGGCAAGACGGCATTCGTGCTCTCCATGGCTAAAAACATGACTGTCGACTACAACATACCCGTAGCCATTTTCACACTCGAGATGGCCAATGTGCAGCTTGTGAAACGACTTATAAGCAACGTGGCCGATCTTGAGGGCGAGAAGATAAAGAGCGGACACCTTTCGGAGGATGAATGGGACCGTCTGAACAAGAATCTGAAAAGCGTCTACAGCGCGCCTCTATATCTCGACGAGACTCCGGGCCTCTCCATCACGGAATTGCGTACAAAGGCGCGCCGTCTGGTCCGCGAACATGGCGTGAAGCTTATAATGATCGACTATCTGCAGCTCATGACCGCCACCGGAATGAAACTCGGAAGCCGCGAGCAAGAGGTATCGACGATATCAAGATCGCTGAAAGCCCTCGCGAAAGAGCTTAACATCCCTATAATAGCCCTCTCGCAGCTGAACCGTTCTACGGAAACCCGCGACGACAAACGTCCTCAGCTCTCCGACCTCCGTGAATCGGGAGCCATTGAGCAGGATGCCGATATGGTCTGCTTCATACACCGCCCGGAATATTACAACCGAAGCGGCGAAGATGCCGAGGGAAACGATATCCGCGGTCTCGCCGAACTTATCATCGCCAAGCACCGAAGCGGAGCGGTGGGCGACGTGAAACTCCGTTTCGTATCCAAATTCGCAAGATTCGAAAACTGGGAAGACGGCTATCAGATGGTGCGCGATGCCATCAACGAGGCCGGCGGCGGTACGCGACGCCTGCATTCGCGCATGAATTCCGACAATGATTCCGCCGGCAACGATGCCGATACAGGCAACTCGGGTTCAGGTTTCTCCTTCTCCGATTCCGGTTTCTCACCATCTTCGATGCCCGACATAATGCCCGGGCCCGGCGAGACGACCGTGCCGTTCTAAAAGATATCAATTATCAGATATCAGATCATGCGGAGTATCATTTCGCAGAGGAGAGGATGTGCTCGAGATCGATGGCTGATACCTTTACCTCAAGAGAACCGTCGCGAGCCACGGAAATATTACCGGTCTCCTCGCTCACAATCACGCATATGGCATCCGTGATCTGACTCATTCCCAAAGCGGCCCGGTGGCGAAGTCCGAAGTTTTTCGGAATATTCATGTCATGGCTCACCGGAAGGATGCATCCCACTGACTTGATACGATGGCCTGCAATGATCATCGCTCCGTCGTGAAGAGGGGAATTCTTGAAAAATATATTTTCTATAAGACGCACATTGATGTCGGCATCGATGATGTCGCCCGTTTTCTCATAATCGGTCAAAGGCACTTTCCTCTGAAAAACTATCAATGCGCCGGTCTTTGATTTCGACATGGACATGCAGGCATAGACAACGCTCATAACCTCGGCATGTTCCCGCTCTCCGTCGTTCTTCTCATGGCGGAAAAACCGGGTGAAAGTCTCCCACCTTCCCCGGCTTCCGATGTCGGTGAGAAAACGTTTTATCTGGTCCTGGAAAAGGATGACGAGCACAATCAGGCCGATGCTCATGAATTTGTCGACGATCGTGCCGGTGAGACGCAGATCGAAAATCTCGAACGATATCACCCATATCACGATGAAGGCGAGCACACCGTAGAAAAGCGACAGCGTGCCGCTGCTCCTCATCAGACGATAAAGATAGAACAGCATCAGCGCCACTATCAATATGTCGACTATATCCTTTATTCCAAAATCTATCATTGTCTGTCTTAAATACTCAAATAAACAATCTCTTATCCTCCCTATCCATTCGATGGCAATTGCTCTAAGAGCTTTATTGTTTCCACAGCGGGGCGCACATCATGAACCCGCAGTATGTCGGCGCCATTCATAAGCGCCACCGTGTCGAGGGCTATCGTGCCGTCGCGGGCCTCATCGGCCGTTACGCCGAGAGTTTTCCATATCATCGTTTTCCGGGAAAGTCCGGCAAGCAACGGCGCACCGAGAACCCGGAACTCTCGCAGATCGGCAAGCAGCCGATAGTTCTGCTCCACCGTCTTGGCGAACCCGAATCCGGGATCGATTATCACATCCGCCACCCCGGCCTCGCGTAATTCAGCGAGTTTGAAGGCGAGATCCGAGAGGACCTCGGCCGTGACATCCCCATAATCTGTCAGTCCGGTCATGGTGGCAGGCGTGCCGCGCATATGCATGAGCACATAAGTCACTCCGAGCTCCGCCACCGTGTTCCACATATCGGGATCGAGTGTGCCTCCTCCGATATCGTTGACAATCGCCACGTTCCATTCCTCCACACATCGGCGAGCCACCTCTGCGCGGAACGTATCAACCGAAACAATGGCCTCGGGCCATTCGATTCTCACCGCTTCAAGACCTCCGGCAAGCCGATTGTATTCCTCCTCCGGCGAAACATCTGACGCCCCCGGACGCGATGAGAATCCACCGATATCGATTATGTCGGCTCCATCGCGGCGCATCTCCGCAACGCGGCGGCGCACGGCCTCCTCAGTCTCCACGCGGCTCCCGCCATAAAAGCTGTCGGGAGTCACATTCACGATGCCCATAACTTTCGGACTCCTGAAATCCATCAGATTTCCACCGACATTTATAAATAAATTATCCTCCATGATATTTCTCCCACCATCCGAAGCGAAATTAACAAAAAACTTTCATAATTGAAAAATAAGTTGTAATTTTGCATCCGGTTTTGCAATCTCTGGTAAGACGGGCTTTAAACCGCGCTCCGGCGCCGAGGAAGGGGTTGGCCCCCGCGCCCGAAAAGGAAGCTTATTCATATTGCAAATTAACTTAACTCATAACAATAAAATGGATTTAATCAAAATTGCAGAGGAGGCCTTTGCCACTCCCAAGAAAGAATTCGATTCGTTCGGCCCCGGCGACACTGTGACTGTGTCCTACCGTATAAAAGAGGGTAACAAAGAGCGTATCCAGCAGTATCGCGGCGTTGTGATCAAAATCAGCGGTCAGGGCGACAAAAAGCGCTTCACCGTCCGCAAGATTTCCGACGGCATCGGCGTGGAGCGTATCTTCCCCATGGAATCACCCTTCATCGAGTCGATCACTGTTATGAAATATGGTAAAGTGCGTCGCGCCAAACTTTATTATCTGCGCAATCTTACAGGTAAGAAAGCCCGCATCAAAGAGCGCTACGTCAAGAAAAACAAAGAGAACGCCTGATTCTCCGAGTTTATCTCCAAAGATACCGCCCGTCGCCGTCCAATCGGCGACGGGTTGTTTTTTTTCGATTTTTTTGTTAATTTTGCATTAGAACGGCTCAGAACCTGTTCCTTGAATTGTTGTAAAAACAAGCACCTTAAGATATGTCTAAGAAATCACTTTTAATTATCCTTGACGGATACGGCATCGGCGACCATAAAAAGGACGATGCCATCTACAACACCCCCACCCCCTATATGGACCGCCTTCTGGCAGAGAATCCCCACTCGGAGCTTCAGGCCAGCGGCGAGAACGTCGGCCTGCCCGACGGCCAGATGGGAAACTCGGAGGTGGGTCATCTCAACATCGGCGCCGGCCGCGTGGTATATCAGGACCTCGTGAAGATCAACCGCGCCATTGCCGACGGTTCTTTTGCCGAAAATCCGGAGATAAAGAACGCATTCTCCTACGCCCGCGACCATAACGTGCCTATCCATTTCATGGGCCTCTGCTCGGCCGGCGGCGTGCATTCATCGCTCGGGCATCTCTACGCCCTTTGCGACACGGCTAAAGCCTATGGCCTCGACAAGGTATTCATCCACGCCTTCATGGACGGACGCGACACCGACCCGCGCAGCGGCGCCGGATTCCTCCGCGAGATCTCCGGCCACTGCGAGAAGAGCGCCGGAACGATAGCCACCGTAATCGGCCGCTATTATGCAATGGACCGCGACCACCGCTGGGAGCGCGTGAAAGAGGCCTACAATCAGCTCGTTTACGGCGAAGGGAAACAGACCTCCGACGTTATCAAGGCTGTTGAGGATTCCTACGAAGAAGGAGTCACCGACGAATTCATCAAACCGATCGTCAACGAACGTGTCGACGGACGCATCGGCGCAGGACATGTGGTGATTTTCTTCAACTACCGCAACGACCGCGCCAAGGAGCTAACCACCGTGCTCACACAGCACAGCGAGGACGGCATGAACCCGATTCCCGACCTCCAGTACTACTGCATGACCCCCTACGACGATTCTTTCAAGGGTGTGCACATCCTCTTTACGAAATCCGACGTGCCCGACACTCTTGGCGAATACCTCTCCGCACAGGGCAAGAAACAGCTCCATATCGCCGAGACCGAGAAATACGCTCACGTCACATTCTTCTTCAACGGCGGCACGGAGGAGGCATTCCCCGGTGAGGACCGCATACTCGTGCCCTCTCCCAAGGTGGCCACCTACGATCTGCAGCCCGAAATGAGCGCTCCGGAAGTGACCGATAAACTCGTCGGTCAGATCGACAGCGAGAAATACGATTTCATCGTAGTCAACTTCGCCAATGGCGACATGGTGGGCCACACAGGCGTATACCCCGCTATCCAGAAAGCGGTGGAGACTCTCGACAAATGCGTGGAGAAAGTGGTGGAAGCTGCGCGTGCTCACGGTTATGAGACAATAATCATCGCCGACCATGGCAACGCCGACCACGCCCTCAACGAAGACGGGACTCCCAACACTGCCCATTCCCTCAACCCCGTGCCTTTCATATATATCGGCAGCCATAAGGATGCCAAGGTGAAAGACGGACGTCTGGCCGATGTGGCTCCCTCGCTGCTTCACCTCATGGAGATTCCCGTGCCCAAAGACATGACGGGCGAGAATCTCATCACATTCTGAAAATAATGAAGAAAATTCTCATATCCCTTATGATCCTCGCCGGAGCGGCCATGGCCGTTTCCGCCGAGGATCTTGTGATTCTTACCACCAACGACACCCATTCCAATATCGATTTCGATAAAGATGGACGCGGAGGAATCCTCCCCCGCAAGGCAATCATCGACTCGGTGCGTCGCGCCGAAAAGAATGTGATATTGGTGGATGCGGGCGACATGGTGCAGGGATCGCTCTATTTCAAATTCTTCCGCGGAGATGTGGAATATCCGTTGTTCAACATGATGAACTATGATATCCGCATTCTGGGCAACCATGAGTTCGACAATGGCCTCAAGGAACTTGCCGACCATTGGAAGGATGTGAAAGCCGACCGCCTTTCGGCAAACTACGGTTTCAAGGGAACTGCCGCCGAAGGCCTGTTCAAGCCCTATGTCATCAAAAAAATTGGCAAACGCAAGATTGGCTTCATAGGCATCAATGTTGATCCCCACAGCCTCATCTCAAAAGAGAATTACGAAGGCATGACCTATACCGATGCCATCAAAACGGCCAACGAAACTGCGGAAATGCTGAAGAAGCAGAAAAAATGTGACCTTGTTGTGGCCGTGACGCATATCGGCTACGAACCGGCTCCCGGGAAAGCTTCCGATGTGGAGCTGGCACGTCAGAGCCGTGATATAGACATCATCATCGGAGGTCATTCCCACACTTTTGTAGATCCGAAGACACCCGATAAAACCCCTTACTGGATCAAGAACGCCGCAGGACGTCCGGTGCTCGTTACGCAGACCGGGAAGTACGGCCGCAATGTCGGATATATCAAAATCGACCTCGACAACCTTGCCGGCCATAGTTATGATTATGAATACATTCCTGTCACCGATCGGTTCTCGCCGGAGAGCTACGACCCGGAGATCAAGGCGTTTCTCGCTCCCTACCGCCATAAGGTGGATTCGGTGAACTCCAACGTGATCGGATGGTGCACTCAAGCTATGGTCAACAACAACCGCAACGGAGCCTACGCCAACTGGTCGGCCGACTTCGGCATGTGGGAGGCTCGACGTGTCATCGACAGCCTGCGCGTGAACACGCCCTCTTTCCCTGCTGTCGACATGGCCATGATGAATGTCGGAGGCATACGTCAGGTGATGAACGCCGGCGCGGTGACCGAAGGACAGATGCTATCCACCTTCCCATTCTCCAACTTTCTCACCATCATCGAGCTCAAGGGCAAAAGCATAATCGAGGCACTGAGAGTGGCCGCAGCCAAAGGGGGCGAAGCCATCAGCTCCAACGTAAGAGTGGTGACCGACGGCAAAGGGAAACTTCTCGATGTGATAATCGACTCGGCCTCCATGGAGCCCGAGAAGCTTTATCGCGTAATGACTATCGACTATGTGGCCAACGGTAACGACGACCTCGTCACGATGGCTGAGAACCGCGTGCTCTGGCGCGATAACAAGGAGATGTGTCAGGAAGTGCTCCGCTATATACGTCATCTCACGTCGCTCGGTCTCCCGGTATGCGCCGACCCCAACGGCCGCTTCGTGGAGAACGTGAAAATAGAGATAGATTCTCTGAAAAACAAAAGCACCGAATAAATGAAACGGAAATCTCTCCTCTCTCTCCTTGATTTTTTATCTCTCTTCGCTCTGTTTCTGATTCCGTTACTGTCGGGAAACTCATGCGCTCCCGCGCGCGACTCGCAAAAGGCGCCCAACGCCGCCGATTCCATTGCTGAAGTTTCCGACATGACAGCAATAGCTATGGACTGCGCCGATTCCGTTCTCGCCTGCATGGGGCGCGAGCGGAAAGCGGCGCAGATATTTATTCCGGCGGTCTATGCCTCTGCCGATCCCTATACTCTAAACCATATCCGCGGATATGCCGAATCGGGCGTAGGTGGGATAGTGTTGCTTAAAGGTGATTCCCGTTCGGCGGCTATCATCGCCGACTCGCTGGCCGCATGGTGCGAAGTGCCTCCTTTCCTTGCCATCGATGCTGAATGGGGACTGGCCATGCGCCTTGCCGACGCCCCGGCTTTCCCCCCGAATGCCCGCATTTCGAAAGAGGCAGATGAGGAAGTGATGTTCGACTATGGCCGTGAGATGGCGCGCGAATGCCGCCGCCTCGGCATAAACATTGTGCTCGGGCCGGTGCTCGATGTCACCGCCGAAGGATCATTCATAGGACGCCGCTCCTTCGGCAACGACCCCGAACGGGTATCCGACCTGGCTATAGCTTATGCCCGCGGACTCGAAAGCGGCAACGTGATGAGCGTTGCAAAACATTTTCCGGGACATGGAGCGGCCCAAGGCGACAGCCACCGCCGCAAGCCGGTGATCGAAAAGAGTCTTCACAGCATCGACAGCATTGACCTTCGTCCCTTCCGCAGATATATCTCGCAACGGCTATCCGGGATAATGGTAGGTCACATGGCCTTTCCGGCCATCGATCCCGAAATGCTGCCGGCGGCTGTTTCGCGCACAGTCATCACCGACCTACTGCGCAACGACCTCGGCTTCACCGGTATTATACTTACCGATGCCCTCAACATGCTGGGCGCCGAAGGATATGGCGCCTCAAAAGCCGTAGCCGCAGGCGCCGACATGATATTGGCCCCCGCCGACACCCGCGCCGGCATCGCCGAAGTGCTTGCCGCCATTGAAAAGGGGGATATAAGCGAGGAAGACCTCGACACCCATCTGCGCCGCATACTCTTCAGAAAATACCTGCTCGCCGCAGGCTATCAACCGGAAATATCCCTCTCCGACACAATAGCCTCCGAACTCGAACGCCCCGAAACCGAGCGCATACGCCGCGAACTCCGCTAACTCCCGACATCTCACTTTATTTGTCAATCAATACCCTAATCTCGCGAATTCTTCTTATATTTGTAAATAGAGAACTTGGGAAATGGCAAAAGAAATACAGTTTATACTCTACAATCTCCCTGACCGCAGCGGAACTGTTCAGGCATACGTTCAGGACGAGACTCTTTGGCTGACACAAAAGGGGATGGCTGAATTATTTGGTGTTGAAGTCAACACCATAAACTACCATCTCAAAGAGATATATGCAAGCAAAGAACTGACTCCTGAGGCAACTATTAAGAAAAACTTAATAGTTCAACAGGAAGGCAATCATCAGGTCAAGCGTGAACAAACTTTTTATTCCCTTGATGCTATAATCAGCGTTGGATACCGTGTTAATAGCCAACGAGCCACACTTTTCCGCCAGTGGGCAACGCGAGTTCTCAATGAATTTATTCGTAAAGGTTTTGTGCTTGATGATGATCGTCTGAAACAAGGCAACGCAGTGTTCGGGCGCGACTATTTCAGGGAACTGCTGGAAATACAATAGAAACCGTTTGGGGTTTAGGAGGTCAGAGGCGCGACTGGTCGCAATAGGAATAGAATCCATCGGCCGTCACTATCAGATGGTCGAGAAAGCGGAGGTCCATCGCCTCGCAGCCGGATTTCATTTTGCGTGTTATCGAATCATCCTGCGGACTTGGCGTAAGATTGCCCGAGGGATGGTTGTGGCAGAGCACGAGGCCTTCTGCGTTTCTGAGCAACGCCTCTTTCAGGATTTTGCGCATATCGAAAACAGAGGCAACGGCGCTTCCCTGCGTAATCCTTTCGCGACCTATCACCTCGTTTGCACGGTTCAGGAACAAAGCCCATATCTCTTCGTGGGGAAGGTTGCCTATCTCATGGCGCATCGTATCGTAGATATCTTTGGAGCTGCGAATCTTCACACGCTCCCCCACCGCCTCGTTGCAATAGCGGCGAATCATCTCCATCACTGCCTCTATCTGCAAGGCTTTGGTGGCGCCTATCCCTTTCACCGTCATCAGCCGGCGGCGGTCCATCCGCTCGAGATTGAAAAGGCGACCGTCGCAGGCGCGCATCAGGTCGCGGCACATTTCCGTGATCGGCTTTCCGGGAAGTCCCGTACGCAGTATCAGTGCCCAGAGATCGGCCGTCGGGAGCACCTTGCAACCATGCTTCATGGCTTTCTCCCGCGGCTGGTCGTCGGGATCCATCTCCTTCACCGTCATCGGACGGCGCGGCTCCTCTTCATCAAAGCCCTTCATTGCTTCCCTTTCTTATCTCAACCTCGCGCTCTATGTCGCGCCCTTTCCCCATAATTATCTTCTGCACGTAGGCTTTGATGAAGCCTGTGCCGTAACCGGTGAGCTGCACCATGGCCGCGCCCACTCCGAGCGTGCCTATCTTCAGGCTCCGCGTAGCTACGATGCCGCCAATCCAGAGAGCCAGCAGATATACAAGCAATGGAATCAGTAGCCACTTGCAGAAAAAGCTGCCTATCACCAGAGCGATAGCTCCAACGGTAAAGACTGCCGGAAGCCAGTGCACGAGTTTCATCGAGCCGGGATAGAGCAGCTCGAGTGTGATACGCGACATACCGAAGACATGCACCTGTTTCCAGAATTTCTTCATGTCGACGCGCCGCTTGTGATAGACGTAGACATCGGGGAAGAGAGCTATCGAGAAACCGGCATTACGGATGCGGGTGCTCATATCGATATCCTCGCTGAACATCTCGCGGAAACCGCCGACCTTCTCGAACACCTCGCGCGAAAAGCCCATGTTGAAGGTGCGCGGCGTGAATTTCTCCATCGAGCGCTTCCCTCCGCGTATGCCGCCGGTTGTAAGGAAAGCGGTCATGGAGTAGTTGATGGCCTTCTGCGTGTCGGTGAACGATTCGTGTGCCGCGTCGGGGCCGCCGAAGCAGTCGACGGGGTTCTCCGACAGACTGCGGCGAAGCTCCCTGATATAGTCGGGGGGTAAAATGCAGTCGGAGTCGACGAAGATAAAATAATCTCCGTCGGCTCCGGCTATTCCGTGATTGCGGGCGATGCTGCGACCTTCGTTCTTCTTGCGGAAATATTTCAACCGCAAACCCTCGGGACCTTTCCCGTCGGGAAGCGCAGGCTGTGTGGAACCGTCTTCCACGAGGATGATTTCAAAACCGCGGTCGGTCTGCGCTTCGAGACTGCGCAAAAGATCGGCCACTTCCTCGCGCCGGTTGTAAACGGGCACGATAATGGAAAACAGAATCTCACCCGGCTCTTTCATCGTCGCTGCAATATGTGTGGTGTCGTTGTATCAGGCTTTCACGCGGCTCACGTAGCTGCCGTCGCGTGTGTCTACCTCGATGAGCTCGCCTTCGTTGATGAAGAGGGGCACTTTCACTGTGGCACCGGTCTCTACGGTTGCGGGCTTGAGGGTGTTGGTGGCTGTGTCGCCTTTGAGTCCGGGCTCGGTGTAGGTGATCTTAAGCACGGTCTTCATAGGCATCTCTGCATAGAGCACTGTGTTTGTAGAAGCATCGCTTACAACCTCTACCGTGTCGCCCTCCTTCATATAGGGAGCACCGGTCACGAGTTCTTTGCTGATGGGAATCTGCTCGAAAGTCTCGTTGTTCATGAAGATATCGTCGTCGCCGTCGGTATAGAGATACTGATAGGGGCGGCGCTCAACGCGCACGTCTTCGAGTTTCTCGCCGATGTTGAAGCGGCGCTCGATCACGCGGCCGTCAACCACGTCTTTGAGTTTTGTGCGCATGAAAGTATTTCCCTTTCCGGGCTTTACGTGGAGAAACTCCACGCAGAAATAGAGACGGCCGTCGAGGCGGATGCATGTGCCGTTCTTGATGTCCTGAGCGTTCATCATATCTTTAAAACAGTATTTAATTTATTATCGGTGTTTGCGGATTCCGAATCGTCAGCTATCGTAGGATACATGCTTCCGGATATAAAGAGTCATATCCCGTCGGAATCACAGTGCAAAATTAGTAAAAATTTTTGATGTAGAAATTTTTGAGAGTTAAAATTTGGCTATTCGGAAATGAATGATTAATTTTGCACTCCGAATGCGTATAACTGCAAAAAATAAATACTAACATACGATGAAAAGAACATTCCAACCCTCCAACCGCCGCAGAATCAACAAGCATGGATTCCGCGAGAGAATGGCGACAAAAGATGGCCGCAAGGTTCTGTCGCGCCGTCGCGCCAAAGGTCGCGCATCGCTTTCAGTGTCCGACCACATCGCAAGCAAATGATTCAAAGGGGAGCCGCTCGCTCCCCTTCTTTTTTTCAGGCATTCATTGAATGCCTTTATTCCGAGAATCAACAAGGGATCGGCCTCACGGTCGGTCCCTTGTCATGTTTGCTAAAAATCAAAACTATCTATTCTTAATAAATCCAAGTGTATTCGGTAATTTCCCGTTCTGAATGCCTCAGAAGGAAAGAGTCCTGTCATTTGCGAAACGGCACGGACCAGACCACCCTTACAGGCACTGCCTGACCGTCATGTTTTCCGGGCTTCCATTCCGGCATCTTGCTCATTATGCGGATAGCCTCGCGATTGAGGGAATCCTCGACGCCCCTGAGAATCGATATGTGCGAAACGCTTCCGTCGGCATTGACCACAAACGAGCATGTCACCCTTCCCTGAATTCCTTTGCGGTAGGCCTCGGCGGGATAGCGACGGTGGGCGTTGATAAACGACACCAGACAGGCGTCGCCACCGGGAAAGGTCGGTTTTTCTGACACGTAGTCGTATTCATAGACTTCAAGATAGGCTTTGGCACCCGAAACGCTGTTGCCGGCCCTGACACGGCATGTCTGCGCATCGGCATCCGTACATGTCGACCCGGAAAGAAAACCGGTTACTATAAGTGTCAGTAGTAAAATTCTGTTCATTAGTGGAGTTAAAATAGTGAATCGAAAGAGCCCTTTTCGCACCTTGCGGTTCATCTTCGCTTTTCCTTTGCCCCTACATTTACGCTTGGGGGGACTTCCGGAAACACACATTGCAAATTTAAGACGTTGGCCGGAATTTAGCAACCCGCCAATGTTTAAATATCGTTAATAAAAGCTAATATGGCTTGCGGTATTTCGAAGGATCGTTGAGCTCTTCGAGAATAGAGAGATAGGATGCGTAGCGGCTTTGAGATATGCGGTTATCCTCCACCGCCGGAATCACTGCGCAGCCGGGTTCGCCGGTGTGTTTGCAGTCGGAATATCGGCAGCCTGCGCTCTCGCGGAATATCTCGGGGAAGAAATGCGACACCTCCGATGGCTCGAAATCTATCGTGCCGAATCCTTTCACGCCGGGAATGTCGATAAGCTCTCCCCCGCCGGGAATATCCACCATCTCGGAGAATGTGGTGGTGTGCATTCCGGTGTGATGGATGTCGGAAATGCGGCCCGTCTTAAGGTCGGCGCCGGGCACGATGGCATTGATGAGCGATGATTTGCCCACTCCGCTGTTGCCGGCAAGAAGCGTTGTCTTGCCTCGCAACGCTCCCGTCAGCTCGGCCACCCCCTCGCCCGTGAGCGAAGAAACCGTATAGACCGGATAGCCTATAGATTCATAAAGATAAGCCACCGCTCCGGCAAGCTCCTTCTCCTCTTCATCCCAGAGGTCGCTCTTGTTGAGCACTATCATCGCCGGCACGTTATAGGCTTCCGATGTGGCTAAGAATCGGTCGATAAATGTGGTGGGCGTGGCCGGATCGCGGAGCGACGCCACAAGCGCCGCGGCATCGAGGTTGGCCGCAAGAATATGCGACTCTTTCGAAAGATTGGATGCCCGGCGGATTATATAGTTGCGGCGCGGATGAATATCGGTGATATAGTCGGCGTCGTCGGCCGATTTCATCACTGTCACGCGGTCGCCCACAGCCACAGGATTGGTGGAGCGGATCCCTTTGATACGGAAATTTCCTTTCACGCGGCAGGGAATCTCCTCTCCTCCGTCGATACGGACAACATAGGAACTGCCGGTGTTGCGGACCACGGTGCCCTCCCTGCGCGTATCTTCCTCAAGTGTCTCTTTTTTCGGTTTCATCTTTGCAAATATAACTAATTATTCAACATTTTATCCAACATTCTGCCTCCATGTGTGTTAAAAAAACAGAAGAAATAGGATGCAAATGGGGTTTAATTTGTTGTAAATTTTGAAATATCAATAATTTTGCACAACTTTGCACTCGAAAACACAAGTTTAATCATATATTTAATCAATTTCAGAAATGAATATCGAATCGATTGGCACTTGGGCCGGTGAAGTTTATAAGGCACTTGAATCATCGGATACCCGCATGCTTGGACTTAAAGGCATTAAAAAAGCCACCAAACTGAAAAAAGACGAGATCATGGCAGCCCTCGGCTGGCTCGGCCGTGAAGGTAAGATCACTCTTACCACCAACGACGAAGACATCGTAGTCACTCTCGTCTGATCTAAGACTTATCAAAGAAAGCGGGCTCCTTGCGGACCCGCTTTTTTTTATTTATACGATACGGCCGTTTTCCTCGTTAATTATTACGGAAGCGATTCCCGCATACCCGACATCATCAATGAGCATAAGAAACAGCCTGACAATATTCCTTCTTTCCATCGGAGCGGCCACAGCCGCGTCGCAGAATTCGTCGTCGGGCTATGACTTTCTCGATATCCCGGTTTCTGCGCATGTCCATGCCCTCGGAGGCTTCAACGCGGCGCTGATCGACAACGACATCTCGCTTGTCGACCAGAATCCGGCCCTTCTCGGCCCGGAAATCGGCACGCAGGCTTCCGTCGGATACATGCACTATATGGGTTCCGGCAATTTCGGGGGCGCCCGCTTCGGCATGGCCGCCGGCGAACGAGGAGCCTGGGTGGCCGGCATACGCTATCTCAACTACGGCTCTTTCGACGGATATCTTCCCGACGGCACCTCCACCGGCTCATTCACGCCGGCCGACATCGTGTTCGAAGGGACATATTCCCACGACATCACCGACCGCCTCCGCGGCGGCGTGAGCTATCGCATGGTCTACAGCAACTACGAGCAATATTCGGCTTTCGCAATGGCCGTGGACCTCGGCATCAATTATTACAACGAGGAGAAAGACCTCTCGCTATCGGCCGTGCTCACAAACATGGGAGGCCAGATCAAACGCTTCGACACCCAATACAACAGGTTGCCGTTCGACTTCCGGCTCGGCTATATGCAGACGATCGGCAATTCGCCCTTCCAGATCTCCATCAACGCCCATCACCTCACCCGATGGAAACTCCCCTATTATTCCCACGACAAGAACGATCCTGAAAAGCAACAGCAGTTGAAATCCAATTTCTTCACCGACCTTTTCCGCCATCTCGTTTTCGGACTTCAGTATTCTCCCTCTGAAAAATTCTACATCGCCTTAGGCTATAACCAC
This sequence comes from uncultured Bacteroidales bacterium, assembly GCA_900549375.1. GTDB lineage: Bacteria > Bacteroidota > Bacteroidia > Bacteroidales > Muribaculaceae > Lepagella. The sequence continues at coordinate 28,846 of URNY01000010.1, forward strand.
AAGACGCGCACCGACATGTCGGCCTATCAGCGCAGCTTCCTTTCCGGCTTCTCGCTCGGTGCCGGCATCCGCGTCCGCTCCTTCGGCGTAGGCGCCTCCTTCTCGCAGCCCCACAAATCCGCCACCTCCCTGCTCATCAATCTCAACTGGTTCATAAGAGAGTTCTGAAGATTTTTAATTTTTTTTGCAATTGCGTGAACACTCCGGGGAGTGGCGGCGTTTTATAGACAAAGTAAAAATTAAGGTTATGGATACTAAGGAAAAACACATCAAAGAAAATGAATCGAACCTTAAACGCGACGTTAAAGAGGTTCGCGAAGGATATTCAGAACCCCTTGCAGAGGGTCTCGTAGCCGAAGGTAGAAGAAACAAGAACAGAGGCAAAGCCAAATCAAATCGTTTATGGATATGGCTCGGTGTACTGATTCTCATTTTCATCCTCGTATGGTGGCTCTTCTCTATCGGCACATTCAACGATCTATTGGGCACATCCAACGGTTGATGCGACTCCCGACCCACTACTCCCGGCCATTCATGGTTCTTATAAAGGGCGCATTATAACGTTGACCGGGATAAAGAAGAGGCTGTGTCAAAATAGGCACAGCCTCTTTTGTAACCTGCTGT
>URNY01000011.1 GCA_900549375.1 uncultured Bacteroidales bacterium
ATGGCAGCGCGGGTCGCCGCCATCCTGCTCGCTCGGCGGAATTGTGAAAAAGAGCGGATCGCCTGATTCGGCTATGTAGACATATCCGCGGAATACGCAACCGCTGGTGTAATAGACATTCACCGATGAGCCGAGAAGCACGGCGTCAATCTTTGACTCGTTCATGTGCCGGCGCACTTTGCCGATGCGGAGCGATAGTTCATTTTCAAATTCCGGTGCGAGAAATGGTATTTTCATAATTGTCATAAAATTCGGGTATATCACATAAATGGCAAACCGCCAAAGGATAACCACATTTTTATAAAAACAATCGGCACGTTTCTAAAGTTTCAGACGCCGTAGCCTCGTAGATTGCCCGCTCAGGCATAGCCGGAGACCGATGTTACGTAGGCAGGTTGTATTCTCGATCGGGGAGAGAGAAGTCAGCTCCACAAGATATCCCTGGGGCAACTGCATTCCTCGCCGTAGGGTATCGGATACTTCATAGAGAGCCAAGGTCTTTCGTCCGCGATTAGACCCGTCGGCATTGCGAAGTCTCACGTTTAGGCGCCCGATGGCTATCACGCCGTTTTCATCCTCTTCGGAGATCTGCAGCGGGATCGACCGCGTATCGGGTTCGGGTGAATATCGCAAAGTCAGCACAAGGTCATAGCGGTCGGAGCCGTCCACGAGTGAGTCCATGGGCCAGGGAGCGAACGAGAGGACGCCGAGAGGATCCCAGCCATCGCTGCCGAAAGAACGGAAATCTGAATATACTACATTCTCCACCCGCCGGCATGAGGCAAAAGCCGCAGTCACGGCGAGCAGGCAAAATAGGAGGAATGTCGGCAGACTATTTCGACGTTTCATGGCCCGGAGTCTGTTGTGCAGGCTGTTGGTTCTGGCGTTGAGGTCGGTTGCCGCGGTTTTTCTGCGGCCTTTGTCGCTGACGGTCGTTGCGGTTTCCCTCTTTTGCGGCTTTCTGTCCTTCGGGTTGTGCGCCCTGCCGGGATTCCTTGCGTTTCTTGCGTCGGCGGGATTCATCGAAACGGGTGAGGCTTTCCTGCTCCACGAGATCGGTATATTCCTTCTTGTCGCCTTTCTTCTCCTCATCGGGTAGAAGCGAGCCGACTTTTATTCCTTGCTTGTTGAGAGCTATGATTTCGAAAGCTCGAGAGGCATCGATTGTCACGAGGTTCGCCGGTACCGACTTGTCGGTGGAATACGTAATCTTGCGTGCCAATATGTCCGGCTTGAAATAATAGAAAGTTCCGTCCTTTGTCTCGAGAGTCACATCTTTCGGGGGCAGTTTTCTGTGAGCCTCGCTATATGAATCGATCTCGAAGTTGAGGCAGCATTTCAGTTTTGCGCACTGTCCGGCGAGTTTCTGAGGATTCATCGAGAGGTCCTGAGTGCGGGCAGCCCCGGTTCCGACCGAGACGAAATGGGTCATCCAGCTCGCGCAACAAAGCGGACGTCCGCAGGGTCCTATGCCGCCTATGCGGCCGGCTTCCTGACGGGCGCCTATCTGTTTCATTTCGATACGCACCTTGAAAGTGTCGGCGAGAATGCGTATGAGTTTGCGGAAGTCTACTCGTTCATCGGCGATATAATAAAAAATCGCTTTGCCGCCGTCGCCCTGATACTCCACATCGCCGATCTTCATGGCCAGACCAAGTTCCTCGGCGATCTTGCGTGCGCGAATCATGGTGTCTTCCTCGCGGGAACAGGCTTCGTGATACTTCTCAAGATCCGAAGGGGAGGCGAGTCTGAAAACCTTGCGGAATTCAGAATCGGGGCTCACGTTGGCTTTCTTCATCTGAAGCCTGACAAGACGCCCTGTCATCGACACCCGACCTATGTCATGTCCGGGAGCTCCCTCCACGGCTACCATGTCTCCGATCTTCAGGTCGAGGCGGTTGGGGTTCGAGAAGAAACCGGTTCTGGTGTTTTTGAACACCACCTGCACCAGATCGAAGTCATTGCGCGAAGAAATCCCTTCAAGCCAGTTTGTGGCGAAGAGCTTACCTCGGGGACAACCGCAGTTTTCGCATTTTTTTTTGTTTTCTGTGTCCACTTTGTCGGATTATTTTGCGAAGCTGATGGCGCGTGTTTCGCGAATCACAGTGATTTTTACCTGACCCGGATATGTGAGTTCGTCCTGAATCTTCTTTGCGATTTCAGCGGAAAGCTTTTCCGTCTCTTCATCGGTGATCTTGTCGGCGCCGACTATTACGCGCAGTTCGCGTCCTGCCTGAATTGCGTAGGTCTTGATAACGCCGGGATAGGAGAGGGCAAGCTGCTCAAGATCGTTGAGACGTTTGATATATGCTTCCACAATCTCACGGCGTGCGCCGGGGCGTGCGCCGGAAATGGCATCGCACACCTGAACAATCGGGGCGAGAAGAGAGGTCATCTCCACTTCATCGTGGTGGGCGCCGATGGCGTTGCATATTTCCGGTTTCTCTTTGAATTTCTCCGCAAGTTTCATGCCGAAGAGAGCGTGTGGAAGTTCAGGTTCGTCATCGGGCACTTTGCCGATGTCATGGAGCAGGCCGGCGCGGCGCGCCTTCTTGGGATTGAGGCCGAGTTCAGATGCCATGACTGCGCACAGGTTGGCCGTTTCACGCGAATGCTGAAGCAGGTTCTGACCATAGGAGGAGCGATACTTCATTTTGCCGACCATGCGTATGAGTTCCGGATGGAGCCCGTGGATACCGAGGTCGATGGCCGTGCGCTTGCCTGTTTCCACGATCTCTTCCTCCACCTGTTTGCGGACTTTCGCCACTACCTCTTCGATGCGGGCGGGATGAATGCGGCCGTCGACCACAAGCTGATGCAAAGCGAGGCGTGCTATTTCGCGGCGCACCGGATCGAATCCCGAAAGCACGATAGCTTCAGGGGTGTCGTCAACAATGATTTCAATACCTGTGGCGGCTTCAAGAGCGCGGATGTTGCGGCCCTCGCGGCCGATGATGCGTCCTTTGATCTCATCGTTGTCGATGTGGAACACCGTCACCGAGTTCTCCACGGCTGTTTCCGTTGCCACACGCTGAATGGACTGGATAACGATGCGTTTTGCCTCTTTGGTGGCAGTCATGCGCGCATCGTCCATTATGTCGTTGATATATCCTGCGGCTGCGGTTTTGGCTTCATCTTTGAGCGATTCGACAAGTTTCTCTTTCGCTTCATCGGCCGAAAGGCCTGAGATGCGTTCGAGTTCATCCGTGATGCGGCGGTGCATATGGTCCACCTCCTGCTGGCGGGATTCGAGAAGAGCCTCGCGGTTGTCGAGGTTTCCTTTGAGAGTGTCGAGTTCTTTTTTGCGGCGTGAGTTTTCGTTCTGCTGCTGGTTGAGCTGAATCTCGCGCTGCTTGTTGCGGGCCTCGGCGGCCTGGGCTTTCTGCATGCGTTGGCCGGCGGCGCGCTCCGCGTCACCGAGTATTTTCATCTCCTCCTCTTTTGCCTGAAGAATCTTTTTCTCTTTGATAACGTCGGCCTCGCGGTTGGCTTCTTCGATAATCGAGTTGGCGCGCGAGCCGGCATTTTTTTTGCTGATAACCGCGGCTGCCACATATCCTATGACGCATGCTACTGCCGCGATTATAATCCATATCGCTGTTTCCATGTTAATTATTCTTAGGGTTGTCTATAGTTTTTATAATTCGTTGTCTTGTTGAGTTGCAGACATGAGAGGGTCTGCCGTCGCATCAACGATGTGTCGGAAACGGATAAGGGAATGTGAAAAACGGGGAATAGTGGAAACGCGGGCCTAATTATTCGGCGTCGGGAGCTTTTGAGGCAAGCGAAAGGCATTCTTCGGCTTTGTGCAGAGCTTCCATATGAGTCTGCTTAAGCTCTGCATAATATGAAGCGTAGCGGTAGGCAATCATGGCCAGAAGTCCTTTTTCCGATCGTTCCGGGAAAGAATGGCGCCAACGGGAGAACATGCTGTTGATTTCTTCCTCGACGTTGCGTGTAAGCTCCTGATTCCGGAAAGGGACGGTGACCTGTATCGGCTCTCCGCCTATGTTGATTTCCATTTTTATTAATTCCTGATCGTTCATCATTCCTTAAGCATTTGGATGCATCGGTCGATGTTTCTGATCAATCCGGCGATCTTCCGGCGGGTCTCGGCCAAGGAGTCCGGCGACTTCGCGAGGAGATGGGATACTCTGAGGTATTCCACATCGAGCAGGGCTTTGTCGCGGCTTTCAATCGCCGTCTTTGCCGCTGCGCGGACATCGGCTATTTCCTGCTCAAGTTCTTTATTCCGGATCTGCAGATTCCTGATTTCGTCCTGAAGAGCGGCTATTCGCTCCTGCAAATCTCCAAGAAGGCTGAGAAGGGATGGTGCCATCGGATGCCAAATTTTTACAAAATTAATAAATATTGCGGATAATTGCAAGAAAGATTTTTCCGGCCTCTTTCCGGGCCTTTTGTCAATATGCTTTCCGGCCTTATGTCAATATATAGGATATGTCAATACCAGCGGATATTGTTGTTGCCTTGCGAGCGTTTGTCGTATTTGAGGTCTTTGAGGAGAGAGGATTTCACGGAGATATGGAAGTTATAGGATTTGTAGGGGCCGACGGGCACGAATGAGGCTGTCATCGTGAAGCAATGCAGGTCGCGCGAAATCGAGCAGTTCATGTATGCGAGCTTGTGCAGGTCGAAATTATAGGATGCGGAGAATGAAAAGTTCCAGTTTTTGGTTGGACGTATGTTGCCGTTTAGGGAGAGGTTCTGAGTCCATTTTCCTTTCCAGTCCATCCTGTCATAGTCGAATTCTCCATAGCCGTAGCTCACCGAATAGTTCACCGACAGACTCCACGGGCATTCCCATTTGGCATATCCGTCGTAGTCCTTTCCGGGACCTTCGTCGGACTGATCGTCGCGGCGCCGAGCCTCGGCGCGGTTGGAGAAGCTCTCCTCCTCGGTCGGCTCGTCATCATCTTCTTCACCGTTGTTGCGGTTGCTTTCGTTTTTCTTTTTGCGGCGGAAAGTATCGTTGTTGAAGGTATATGAGAAAGATGTTCCCGCCGATGAAAGTCGCAGAAGTCCTTTTCCCTCCTGCCATCTGTAACGGTCCACCTGCCTTGGGGCTCCGTTGATCACCTTATATACGTATGGGTCCCAGGTGGTGTTGAGGTTTAGATTGAAATTCTTCACGAGCCTGAGCATCACCGAAGCCTGCAGCGGACTGAGTCTGAGCGAGTCGGCGGCGAAATTATAGCTCTGGCTGAGCGAAAGGTTCTCGATCAGCGAAATCTTCCGCATACCTGTGGAGTCGTTTTCATCCTTCACCTTCATCTCCAGGTTGTTGGCGATGTTGACTGACAGCGAGCCGCTTTTTCCCCTGCCGGGCACTCCGAGGACGCCATGAGAGAAGTATGAATAATCGACGCGTCGGTTGTTGCCGGCCTGATCGGTATATGTATAGTAATTATAGACTCCCCACATCGGGTCTCCGAAGTCGGGCGCCCAGTTGAAGGATACTGTCGGAGTGATGACGTGGCGGATCATCTGGACTTTGTCGCCGAAGAATTTCAACGGCTTATAAAAGCCATATAGTTTTGTATCGAACGACATCGACATGTTGAAGTCGAATATGTTGTAGAAACCATAGGTAGTGTCCTGCACCTCGCGTGAAGCCTGGGTGTCCCATTGACGGCGGATCTTGCTCGTGTACATCCGGTCGTTGAGCTGGATGGACGGGGATACGTTCAGATAGTTGAAGATGGAGAATGTTGCGTTGATGGGCACTGAATGCCGCATTCCGTTACGCCAGTCCTTGATGAGACTCTTTTTGAAGAATACGTTCTGCTTGGCGGTGAGGGAGTTCTGGAACTGGCCAGAATAGGAGAGTTTGATCTTTTCATACCATTTCTCGCCGCCCACCGATTTCTTGCGTTTGAAAGGTGCCACCTGCGACATCGTGACGTTGAGATTGGGGAACGATACGGCAAGAGTGGAGTCTTGCGAACGCTGTGCGATATTGGCGGTTGCCGAGAAACTCCATTTGGATCCCGGGCGCCGATAGGTGGCGTTGATGGTCGAAGATTTGGTGTTTTCGGTGAAGCTGCTGTTGTAGTAGGAATTGAGGTCGTTTCGTGAATATCCGGAAGTGGCGAAGTTTACCGACGCCGAGAAATTCAGCGCCGGGTTAGCCTTGGAATCCTGCGAGTGGCTCCAGACGACCTGGAAGTTCTTCATTTTGGAATAGTCCGGCGATCCTTTGTCGCCCTGAACGGTGGTGAGGAAGGATATGTCGAACGAGCCGCGGAATTTGTAGCGCTTCACGTAGGAGGAATGCGCCGAGATTCCCCAGGAGCCTTTGGTGTAGATTTCTCCACGGAGCGCAAGGTCGATATTGTCGTTGATGGCAAAATAATAACCTCCGTCGCGCAGATAGAATCCGCGGTTATAGTCATCGCCGAAAGATGGGAAAATAACGCCGCTCGAGTATTTTTCCGAGAACGGGAAATAGCCGAAAGGCAGGGCGAGAGGCAGAGGCACGTCGGCGAGAACCATATATCCGGGTCCCGTCACCACATCTTTCTTGGGACGCACGCGGGCCTTCGTGAGCTGGAAATAGAAGTGGGGATGCTCATGGTCGTCGCAGGTGGTGTATTTGCCGTCTTCAAGATAGAAACTGCCGTCGTCCATCTTCTTGGCGCGTCCTCCGACGAGGAATCCTTCCCCCTGCTCGGTTATGACGTCGGTGATATAGCCGCGCTCGGTCTTGAAATTATATTTCATGGATTTCGACTCATATTCGTCGCCCCCTTGGTTGAATACAGGGATTCCCGTGAGGTTGCCGAGCGAATCGACCGTGCCGGATGCATAGACGGTTGAACTGTCGAGTTCCATGCGGATTTCCGATGAATTGAGCTTGAATTCTCCATATTCCACATCGCCATCTCCGTAGAGATAGGCGTTCTGCTGACCTTTGAGCACAAGGGAGTCTTTGGCGGAAAAGGCCACGGAGTTGTCAAGGTCCACTTTATCGCGCACAATCTTTGAAAGCCTTTCGCGTCGGCCGGTGTCTATTGGCAGCGGCAGCCTTCCCGATGCTGAGTCGATAGGGATCATGGCAGCAGAATCGGTAGAATCAGGAAGAGCGATGCGGGAGGCCGGAAATGCGAAGAGGGAATCGTTGACAAGCGCCATAGAGTCAATGCGCAGAGTGTCCGGCAGACCTGTGCGGGTGCCGGAAGATGCGTTAACCTTGCGTATGGGCCGGGTAACGTTGTTGCTCTGTGACCATGCGATTCCCAGAACGAGAATTATCGCTATATAAAAGAGTAAGCGCCTCAATTGCTATTGTTGCTGATGTTAAATGAACTTTTCCGGCCTCTTTGGGGATAACCTCCATGCCGGGAAAGAGCGCAAACAGCCTTGCAAAGTTAGCTAATCTTGCACAATTGACAAAAAATAAAAAATAAAAGGATATTAATATAAGATATTATCCGAACATGCGGTGCAGCTCCATAAAGCGGGCCAGCGTTTCCGGGCCGTGGCGTTGCATGGATCGGACCACGCGGTCGAGGCTTTTCTCTTCCCGAGGATCGCCCGACTTGGAAAAGAACTTGTCGGCATAGCATATCAGTTTTTCCTCAATGCTGATCGGGAGCATGTCGCGTCGCGGAAGCGGCAGGTGCTGCCGGTCGATATCGTCTATGGTGAGTCCGGCGCCCGTGTGGCGTTCGCAGACGAGGGCATGCATAGGTAGCCCTTCCTTTTCAAGGATTTTGCGTCCCTCAACGCCATGAGCGATATACGGGAGCCTTCCCGTGCAGTATATATCCGAAGCGTCGCAGCGGAAGATGCCTACGTCATGAAGCATAGCCGCCTCGGCCACGAAGTCTCTGTCGACTTCGAGGCCGAGGCGGTCGATGCATTCCAAAGCCTTGTCGCGCACCTTGGTGCTATGAATCATCAGAGTCTCGTAGAGGGGCGTGCCGGCTTGGTAGTATTTCTCTATCACATAGAGAGGATCAATCGAATTCAATAATTTCGCACCATCCATGGGTGTCTTCTACTTCGCCGAGCTGAATGCCGCGGAGATGGTTGTAGAGTTTTGTGGATTTGGGTCCGGGCACACCGGGCTCGCCATATTTGAATACGCGGCCGTTGTCGAGGTCGCAGATCTCGCCGATGGGAGAGATGACGGCGGCCGTTCCGCAGTTGCCGGTTTCCTCGAAACTCTCGAGCTCTTCGTAGGGAACATGGCGACGTTCCACGGTCATGCCGAGGTCTTCGGCGATCTGGCGCAGGCTCATGTTGGTGATGGAGGGGAGAATGGAATCGCTGTCGGGCGTGATATAGCTGTTGCCGCGTATACCATAGAAGTTGGCGGCGCCGCACTCATCGAGATATTTCTTCTCTTTGGGGTCGAGATAAAGCATAACGGCATATCCCAGATTGTGGGCTTTCTCGCCTGCTACGAGCGAAGCGGCATAGTTGCCGCCGATCTTGATGCGTCCGGTTCCCTTGGGAGCCACGCGGTCGTATTCGCGCGATAGACAAACCTTGCAGGGCTTGAAGCCGGTCTTGAAGTATGGACCGACGGGGCTTACAAGCATTATTACCATATATTCTGAGGAGGGGCGCACTCCGACGCTGGCCGAGATGCCGATTTCGAGCGGGCGGATATAGAGCGAAGCACCCGTGCCGTAGGGAGGCACGAAACGTTCGTTGAGCTTGACGACTTTTCTGACCATTTCACAGAAGAGCTCCTCGGGCATCGGCTGCATGCAGATTCCCTCGGCGCTTTTGATGAAACGGCGGGCGTTTTCCTCCATGCGGAATACCCTGACTTTGCCATCTTTACCTCTGAAAGCCTTGAGACCTTCGAAGGATTCCTGTCCGTAGTGGAGACAGGTGGCGGCGATGTGGAGAGGAACATATTCGGAGTCGCTGACTTCGATCTCGCCCCATTTGCCGTCTTTGTACGTGCACCTCACGTTATAGTCTGTGGGAACGTAGCCGAAGGGCAGTGTTTCCCATTTGATGTCTGGTGTTTGCATGTGGTGTTTTGTTTAAATGATATTTGATTAGGTTGGTGTTCTATCTGATTTATAATGGTTTCTCAAACCGCTATCTTGCATGTCACATCGCCGATCTTGACGATATATACGCCGTGGGCGGGGAGCAAGAGCCGAGATGTTCCGGGCGGCAGCGTCTCGCTGTTGACGAGGCGGCCGAGGATGGTGAATATCTTTATCTGCACCTGATGTGAGGATATCACCACAACCGAACCGGGGAGGGTCCTGACTTCAAATTCCGTATCTTTTACCACCGGTTTCGATTCCGGAAGCTCTGACTTCACGGTCTCCCAGCCTTTGGGAGGCGCGCCGGAGCCTTCTATTGAGAAGGCAAGTGCGGTCAGCAATGTCAGTATGTACAGCTTCATTCTTCTCATCGGTGATGTCTGCATTCGGTTCCCACATCCGGGAATAGCTTATGTATATATTCCTATAATGATTGGTAAAATTACAAAATCTTTTTTTAATATTCACTCCGTTTGTTCAAAAACTTGCCGGATGGATAGAACAGCTGGTGAAACGGGGATATGAAAAAGGTCTGCGGAGATTGCCGCAGACCTTTATATTTATTAGTGGAGGAGGTGAAATCAGTCTTTCTTCTCCTGCTTCTGCATCTGCTCTTTGAGAGCCTGAAGAGCTCCGAGGTCGCCGAGAGTTGTCTTCTCGATGGCAGGAGCTGCCACACTTTCTGCAGCAGGCTTGGAAGCTTTGCGTGCAGCGGGCTTTTCGCGGCGCTCGGGTTTGTTGGCGTCTTCTGCGATGCGGCTGTGGCTGAGGATGATGCGTTTGCTGTCTTTGTTGAATTCAATCACTTTGAAGTCGAGCTTCTCGTTGAGTTTGGCCTGAGTGCCGTCCTCTTTAACAAGGTGCTTGGGAGTTGCGAAGCCTTCTACTCCGTGGGGGAGGGAGATGACAGCGCCTTTGTCCATTACTTCAGTGATTGTGCCTTCGTGGATCGAGCCTACGGTGTAGATTGTCTCGAATACATCCCAGGGGTTGTCTTCAAGCTGCTTGTGGCCGAGCGAGAGACGACGGTTGTCTTTGTCGATCTCGAGCACCTGAACCTCGATGTCGTTGCCAACCTGAGTGAACTCGGAGGGGTGTTTGATTTTCTTTGTCCAGGAGAGGTCGGAGATGTGGATAAGACCGTCTACGCCCTCTTCGATCTCAACGAATACGCCGAAGTTTGTGAAGTTGCGCACTTTTGCGGTGTGGCGGCTACCGATAGCGTATTTCTCTTCGATGTTCTCCCAGGGATCCTGTTTGAGCTGTTTGATACCGAGGCTCATCTTACGCTCGTCGCGGTCGAGAGTGAGGACAACTGCCTCGATTTCGTCGCCGACTTTGAGGAAGTCCTGAGCGCTGCGGAGGTGCTGGCTCCAGCTCATCTCGCTGACATGGACGAGGCCTTCAACGCCGGGCTGTACTTCTACGAACGCGCCGTAATCAGCCATGACGACAACTTTGCCGTGAACATGGTCGCCGACTTTGAGGTTCGGGTCGAGGTTATCCCAGGGATGGGGCATGAGCTGCTTGAGGCCGAGAGCGATACGCTTCTTCTCGTCGTCGAAGTCGATGATAACGACTTTGATGTCCTGATCGAGCTCCACAACCTCGCGGGGATCGGAAACACGTCCCCAGGAGAGGTCGGTGATGTGAACAAGACCGTCTACGCCGCCGAGGTCGACGAATACACCGTAAGGAGTGATGTTCTTGACTTTTCCTTCGAGCACCTGACCTTTCTCCAGCTTGGATATGATCTCTTTCTTCTGCTGCTCGAGTTCGGCCTCGATGAGAGCTTTGTGGCTCACGACGACATTCTTGTATTCCTGATTGATCTTGACAACCTTGAATTCCATTGTCTTGTCGACGAATACATCGTAGTCGCGGATAGGACGGACGTCGATCTGGGAGCCGGGGAGGAATGCCTCGATTCCGAATACATCGACAATCATACCGCCTTTTGTGCGGCTCTTGACATAACCTTTGATGATTTCGTCGTTCTGAAGGGCCTCGTTGACGCGGTCCCAGCTGCGAGTCTGGCAAGCTTTCTTGTGAGAAAGACGGAGCTGGCCGTTTTTGTCTTCAAGGGTTTCGATGTAGACTTCCACCTCGTCGCCGACTTTGAGGTCGGGGTTATAGCGGAATTCGCTTACGGGGATGATGGCGTCGGACTTCATGCCGATGTCCACGCGGACCTCGCGTTTGGAGATGGATTTGACCGTACCGGTCACTACCTCGTTTTCTTTAGCTGTCTTAAGAGACTCGTCGTAGGTGTTGGTAAGCTCCTCGCGGTTCTTCGATCCAGCTGTCTCGCCGTTCTCATAGGCATCCCAATCGAAATCGGCGATCGGGGATTGAACTTTTGATTCAGTCATAAAGTGTGTTAGTTCAACACGTTTTGTATGGGTGCGCAGGGCGCCCCCAAGGGTTAATAAATAGATTAATAATTCTCGGTTTGCACGGTTTTCCGCGCAAGTCCGGCAAAGGTAATATAAATTGTGCTAACTTCCAAATATATCGCCTAATATGTTTATGAAAAATCTCGCGGTAATAGAGGGAGGGTAGAGGGTAATAGAGGTAATAGAGGGAGGGCGACTAAAGTCGCTTCACGCAACCTCTCCGACGCACGGTGACCTCTACGGGGTTGTCTTCTCAGGGATTTTTTTACCTCTGCCCGCTAAGATTATTTTACCTCTACCCGCTAAAAGGAGAGGGAGTTTTGTCCTCAGGGGTTTTGGCTCGGGTTTTGGCTAAAGGATAAATTTTTGTTAAATTTGCTATGGATTTCTATTAGATGATTATGGAGATCTGTTTGGAAGCCGGAAGATTTAATTGCTTAATCAGCAATATGATATTATAATTTAAAGCAAAAGAACATAAAATTTTTAAGATGAAGGATTCCCCAAATTCGAAACGCTGCGGAATAGCGATGAGAGTGTTTTCATTTGTCATTACGTTCGCATTGCTCGCTTCTCTTGCCATTGCCGGGAGAGGAAGTTTTTTCGGCCATACTGTATCTGCGCGGGGAGCGGAAGATGCGACGGAAACCGTGACCATGGGTTCGGAAACCGTCCTGAATACCACGGAACTCTGCAAGGATGTGCAGGGTTACGGCGGCCCGGTACCTGTGGAGATATATGTCACGGGCGCCAAAATCGATTCTGTCCGCGTATTGCCTAATGCGGAGACTCCCGGTTTTTTCTCGCGTGTGGAGGAGAGCGGGCTGCTTAAAGCATGGGATGGCCTGACGCTCGATGAGGCTGCCACGAAACAGCCTGATGCTGTGACCGGGGCAACATATTCTTCCAAGGCTGTGATTGCCAATGTCACTGCCGGGGCCAAGCATCTCGCGGGATTGAATGTCGAAAAAAAGAATGATTCGGCCGGCGAGGGAATATCGGCCGGAATGATTGCGGCGCTCATCGTGATAATAAGTGCCATGATCTTGCCGCTGTTTGTCAAGAACAAGAGCTACAGGCTGGTGCAGCAGTTGCTGAACGTGGGAGTGCTTGGTTTCTGGACAGGCACATTCATCGATTATACATTGATGCTTAAATTTATGGCCAACGGACCGCAGTTCGCTTTGAGCGGGCTTATCACGGTGTTGCTGATGATTGTCGGCTTCATATATCCGTTGTTTGCCCGCGAAGGACATTATTGCGCATGGGTATGTCCGTTGGGTTCTCTTCAGGACATCGCCGGTAAATGCTGCGGGTTCAAGTTTAAGATGAAGCCTGCAATGGTAAAGTTTCTTAATAATTTCCGTATCGCACTCTGGGGGGTGCTTCTGTGTCTGCTTTGGGCAGCTTGGGGCGCCGAATGGATCGACTATGAACTTTTCACCGGTTTTGTTGTGGAAAGTGCGTCGTGGGTGGTGATCGGTGTCGGAGCGGCATTTATAATCCTTTCACTGTTTATTCCCAGACCTTTCTGCCGGTTTGTGTGTCCCACAGGTACGATTCTCAGACTTGAAATAAGACCTGATGGATGCAAAACTCAAACTCATAAATGAAAAGCACAACTCATAAATGAACAAGTAATCCCCTAAATTAATTAATATAATTAGAGATGAAAAATTGGATTATACTCGTTCTGGCAGCGGCTGTTGTTATTCTGTCGGTGAGACTTGCCGACTCGCGGCCTGAAGACCGGAATGAAGAGAATAAAAACACCGAAGAAATGGCAGAGAACATCGCATATGAAAACATATTGACGCGCATGAGTGTGCGGTCGTATACATCGGAAACCGTGTCCGATTCGATAATTGAAAAGTTGCTGCGTGCCGGTATGTCGGCTCCGTCAGCAGTGAATAAGCAACCGTGGGAATTCGTTGTTATCACCGATTCTAAACTTCGCGCCGCCATAGCCGAAGCATCGCCTAACGCCGGCATGGCGGCAAAGGCGCCTCTTTCCATCGCTGTCTGCGGCAATCTCGACAAGGCACTCGAAGGGCGCCCGCAGGAATATTGGATTCAGGATTGCTCAGCGGCATCGGAGAATATACTGCTCGCCGCCCATGCTTTGGGACTGGGAGGAGTATGGTGTGGATTCTATCCTTCGGAGGAGAGGATTGCCGCGCTAAGAAAAATTCTTAATCTTCCCGACAATCTGATTCCGCTGAATGTGATAAACATCGGTTATCCTGAGGGAGAACCGGCCGTGAAAGATAAATGGAAACCGGAAAACATCCATTATAACCGCTATTGAGAAGGTGCCGTCAGGATCTGCGGAACTGGCGGGAGTAATCCGATTGGGGGACGTCGACAGGCGTTCCTCTTCGTTTTATTACAGGGATTCCGAAAAGTCCTTTTTCAAAAGGGATGGACAATGTGTCGCCGACATGAATTCTCCGGTATCTCTCAAAAGGCATAGATAGGTTTTTCACGCGGCCGTTGTCGAAGCGAACATCGATATAATAGACATTATAAGCCTCGCCCCGAACATATCGGTTGCGGCCTACACGCCGCGAATGATGGCTCACTTTGCTGTATTTTTTCTCTACAATCGCCTCATGGGGTTCGCGAGTGGCGCTGTTGCTGAACGCGAAGTTGCATCCATAGAATAGGGCAAGTAGCAGCCCGGAGGCAAATATGAGGTTGCAGATATAGTTGACAGCGAATTTCGAACTTCCCGTAATCTTTTGCCAGATCCTCGCCAAGGTGGTGCCGGAGATTGCCGCCAGAACCGCGGCTCCGACCGCGGGTAACCAGCCGTCGATCATCGTGTTCGAATGTAGCGACACTGCAATAGCGTAAAGAAAGACACAGATGAAAATTAGAAGTACAACGAGGAATGTGCGGTATTTATCCAAAGTTTTTTTGTTCATCCATCCGGGTATTATTAAATTTGTGCAAAATTAATCAAAACTGTAAAACTATAATAAAGCTATAATCATGAAAAATGCAGTTATCAAGTTCGCAGTGGCACTTATGCTTTTCGGAAGCGCCGACTGCGCGCTGGCACAATTCAATCTCAAGAAAGCCATTAGCGCGGGTTCAAAGGCAGTGCAGGCTCTTACCATCACCGATCAGCAGATGGCTGCCTATGTAAAAGAATCGGTTGACTGGATGGATAAGAACAATCCGGTTCTTCCCGAAGACAACGATTATACCAAGCGTCTGCGCCGTCTCACGGCCGGTATCACCGAGGCTGACGGTATTCCTTTGAATTTCAAGGTTTATAATGTCGTTGATATCAATGCTTTTGCATGTCCTGACGGTAGCGTGAGAGTGTTTTCCTCGTTGATGGATATAATGGACGACGATGAGCTTCTCGGTGTAATCGGCCATGAGATAGGCCACGTGCTGAAGCATCATTCGAAAAACGCATTCCGCACGCAATTGCTCACCGGAGCAGCCAAAGACGCAGTCTCTTCGGCAGGGGGAGCCGCAGCCGCTCTTACCGATTCCCAGCTCGGAAGTCTCGGGGAATCCCTTATTAATGCGAAATATTCACAGAAACAGGAGAAAGAAGCTGACAATTGCGGCTATGATTTCCTGCGGGCCCACGGCAAGAATCCCTGGGGAATGGTAATGGCATTTGAGAAACTTTCCCGGTTGGAGGGAGGTGCGTCCAAACAGAGCTATATCCAGAAGATGTTCTCTTCGCATCCCGACACACAAGCCCGCATCAAAGCCATGACAAAGCGTTGCGAGAAAGACGGCATCGCCCGTCCGGCAACTGAAACTCCGGCCGCGAGCGGCAAATAAAAAGGAGAACTCCGCCAGATAGATAGGAGAGGTATCCAAAAGACGTCAGATGCGCGCCAATATAGAATTTATCAGCCGGAAATACCGCGAGTTCAACGATCTTTGTTTCGGAGGGACGCTTCCTGAAGTGCCGCTGAGAATCAGCAGGTCGAGGCGCACGTTGGGCTGTCTGAAATATCGCAGAAGCCGTCGGCTTTTCGGAAAAGACCGTCTCACCGATTTTTCAATCTGGATAAGCAATTGTCTCGATCTTTCGCAAGACGTGATAGAGGATACGTTGATCCATGAGATGATCCATCTTTATATCCATAGCAACGGACTCCGCGACACGTCGGCCCATGGAGAACTGTTCCGCAAATGGATGCGGCGTATCAACACACTGCACGGGCGACACATCACAATAAGCCGTCGCAGTTCCGCCGAGGAGAATGCCACCGACATGGTTCGCAGAGGTCATTATATATGCGTGACGCGCTTACGCACGGGCGAGACCATGATAACGGTTGCCGCCCGCACGCGGGTGTTCGATCTTCACCGGCAACTCGAGTCGTTGAGTGAGGTTGACAGTTTCGAATGGCGATATAGCGAGTCGGCGGCTTTCAACCGTTTTCCCCGATCGAGAACCTTGAAATTCTATCGCATCGCCATCGACATCATGGCGGCTCTCGGCGAAGCGCGAACTTGCCTATGCGACGGACGTTCACTCCGCTTCGCTCCTGCGAAATGAAAAATTTTTTGTTTTAGATTGTTATAAATCTTATATTTGCATTAGTAATTGCAAAGGCTTAACCAAATTCTTATCTTACATGAAAACATCCGGAAAAATAATCGCTATAACTACCGTTATGAGTATATTTCCGTTTACAGGAAATCTGATTCAATCCGAGGCTATTGCCCGCAGCTCCTATGATACCCGGTTCGTATCCTATCCCACCTACGACGGAGAAGACCTTGAAATGACTGTCGGCGCTGATGCCACCCGCTTCCGCCTCTGGAGTCCGAAAGCGGAGGAGGTTCAACTCAATCTTTATGACAACGGTCAGACCGGCGCGCCTTACAAGACAATTCAGATGAAGGCAGATCTCTCCAACGGCACATGGACAGCGTCCGTGCCCGGTCCGCTTTACGGCAAGTTTTATACTTTCCGGGTGAAACAAGGGGGCAAATGGCTCGACGAAACTCCGGGAGTCTGGGCAAAGGCTGTCGGAGTGAACGGCAAAAGAGCCGCCATCATTGATTTCAGCAAGACCGACCCTGAGGGCTGGGGTACCGACAAAGGTCCGGAAGTGAAGAATTTCAGCGACGTGATTGTCTATGAGATGCATCATCGCGACATGTCGATGGATCCCTCGTCGGGAATCGCCAATAAAGGTAAGTTTCTTGCTTTGACGGAAAAGGGGACCCTTTCGCCCGACAGTCTGAAGACAGGTATCGACCATCTGAAGGAATTGGGAGTGACACATGTGCACATCCTGCCTTCCTATGATTATAACTCAGTAGATGAGGCCAATCTCTGGAAGAACACCTATAACTGGGGGTATGATCCGCAGAATTATAATGCGCCTGAAGGATCCTATTCCACAAATCCGTCGGATCCCGCAACCCGCGTTCGGGAGATGAAAGAAATGGTAAAGGCCCTGCATGATGTCGGCATCGGCGTCATTATGGACGTAGTGTATAACCACACTGCCGAGAACGACGGCTCAAACTTTGAGCTGACGGCTCCCGGATATTACCACCGTCATTGGGACGACGGGCGCTATTCAGATGCATCCGGTTGCGGCAACGAAACCTCCTCGGATCTGAAACAGACCTCCGATTATATCGTGAATTCCGTGAAATATTGGGCCCGGGAATATCATATCGACGGTTTCCGTTTCGATCTGATGGCGATCCACGACACGGAGACCATGAACCGCGTAGCTTCCGAGCTCAAAAAGATCAATCCCTCGATATTCGTTTATGGCGAAGGTTGGACAGCCGGCGATTCTCCTCTTGAGAAAGATCGGAGGGCATTGAAAGAGAATGTATCAAAGATGACGGATGTGGCTGTCTTTTCCGATGACCTTCGCGATGCTGTGAAAGGCCATTATACAGATGCTTCCGACCGCGGATTCGCTACCGGGAAGCCGGGACTTGAGGAAACCGTGAAGATCGGTATCGTGGCTGCTACCTATCATCCCCAAGTGGACTATTCAAAAGGCAACAACTCGAAATTCCCCTATGCGAAGTCTCCGGAGATGATAGTGAATTATGTTTCATGTCATGATGACCTCTGTCTTACCGACAAACTCCGCAAATCCATGGCCGGCGAACCTGAGAAGAACATGCTCGATGCCGCAAAGCTTGCACAGACAATAGTCTTCACTTCGCAGGGCACGCCTTTTATGTTTGCAGGCGAAGAGGTGTTCCGCGACAAGAAGGGAGTGCACAATTCTTACAACATGCCCGACTCGATCAATGCCATCGACTGGCGGAACAAAGCGCGTTATCACGATCTTTTCGAATACTATCAGGGGCTCATATCACTCCGCAAGGCGCATCCTGCGTTCCGCATGACAACGGCGCAGGATATAGCGAGGAATCTTGTGTTCGACAAAATCGATTCCGAGAAGACACCCAATCTGATCTCTTACTCTCTGAAAAATCATGCCAACGGCGACAGCTGGGAAGAGATAAAGGTAGTGCTCAACGGTGCGGGAGAATCGCGGAAAGTGAAAGTGGCTAAAGGCGACTGGAAGATAGTGGCAAAAGACGGGCATATTTCCGCTTCCGGCGACCTCGGCACCACCCGAGGGGGCGAAGTCTCGTTGGCTCCATATTCGGCGCTTATTTTCGCCCGATAGGCCGATTTTTGGTACTTAGTGAGGAATTTATTAATTTTGTTTGGTTTGGCGTGCGCACGTAAAAATTCATCAGGCGGCATATCGGTCAACCGTACATTGTTATGAAGAGGACATTCCTTTCTACAGTTTTTTTTGCAGCAGTCGCTTTTTGCGCTTTTGCGACCCCGGTAAAAGAGGCACAAGTTGCGAAATTGCGTTCTGAATTATCATCTGTCAGTTCGCGCAAAGATTCGATAAAAATCCTTTACGACATATTGGACCTTTCACCTCGTAAAGACTACCAGCAGATAGGCGAGATGCTTTATGGCGTAGCGACTCGTGAGAAGGATCATGTTGTGAGAGCCGACGTGCTTCGCCTGATGTCGAACTCGACGAGCGATGATGCGGTGCTTGCACGGCTTCAGCGTCTGGCCTCGGGCCTTCCCAAAGGGACGGAGCAGAAGGAGACCGAGCTGTTTGTGAAGATCCGGCGGATCGCGCTGCAGGCGCGTATCGCTCCTGAAAATAAGCGCCGGGAGATGATCACCAAAATGATGGCTTTCGACGGCTATGACAAGATAGATGACTATGAGAAAATAGAGCGTCTCTATACAATCTGCGTTTATCTGAGCACCTATATTCAGGGAGAAATTCTGGAAGAATATCTCGACGGGCTCGACCGTCTGATGAAAAGGACCCATATAAAGTCGTACGCCTTATATAACACCTTTTACACCGAGTCGGCCAACATCTATTCATCGATAGGCAACTCGCAGAAGGCTCTCGAAGCCGACCGCAAACTTCTCGGCATCATCGGTGAGCTGGAGAAGAAATATAAGGAGGAGGGAAGGAAATACCGCAATTACAATGTGAACAAATACATTGTATACCGGCGGATGTTGAGCAACTATAAGTCGTTGCCACAGCAGGAGGTGAACCGGTATTACAACAGAATCCTTGAATTGTGCAAAATTGATGAGGAGGTTGCCTCCGATTTCCGGGCCAAGCCCCGGGTCAAGGCATATTATGCTATGAAGAACAAGCATTATGCCGAAGCTGTGGTGCTGATCAAGGAGCAGCTCAAGCTGCCCTTGAGCGTGACGTTGCGTCCGCGCCTGCTCGAGATGCTCATGGAGGCATCACTCTCGCTCAATGACAAAGCGACCTTCTTATCGGCCAAGGCGGAGTTCGATTCCCTCGGGAGGGTAAACGATCTGAACAACTCCGATATCAAATATAATGAGCTGAAAATCCGGTATGAAGCAAATATCCTGAAGGCAAAGAATTCCAGACTCGAGCTTGAGAACAAACAGGAGCAGATTTCTTCTACGCGCCGAATGATGGGTTTTGTCATAGGGGGCTGGGTAGTGCTCCTGGCGCTTCTCGGAATACTCCTTTTCTATTGGGGAAGATATCGTAAAACCGTTTCAGATATCTCTGCATTTGTGGATTCCCTCGCTGCCGAACGCGACAAACTTAAGCTCCAGCGGTATCATGACTATTATAAGGAACATAGCGGAGAGGAGCCAGCAGGGTCGAGATCACAAGCCGATTTAGAAAGCGGGCGTGCTTTGTCGAATAAAACGTCTCTGGCCGACAAGATGAATTATATCATCAACGATATAATGTATATTTCCTCTATAGGACATGGGGAAAGCAGTAAATACAAAGGTTCGGATTCCGTAAGCGAAATAATGAGGCAATGCGCCGCTAAAGCCGAGAGGAATCTGACAGAAGGCAAAACAATCAAGGTTACATATCCGGATCCCGACTTCAGGATTAATGTCGATGCCGAGTGCCTGCGTTATCTTATCGACCATATCCTTGTAGTGGCTGAGAAACTCACACCCGCCGGAGGCGAATTCGAACTGCTCTGCACGGAAGAGAAGACGCTTAAACGCGCGCGTTTCGTGTTCCTGCACACCGGCGCTCCTTTCCCCTTTGGCAAGGAGGAGAAGATTTTCGACAATTTCGTGAATTATGCGGAACTTGCCCGCCAAGGGGACGCGGCATTGCGGATTTGCAGGATGATCAACTTCCTGATTAATTCATCGCTTATTGCCGACCAAAGCTATGATAAGGGAGGGAAGCTCGTGCTCCTGATTCCGATGAAATGATGAACTGAAGAGAGCAAGGATGGCAGACGCGACTACAGGAATACTGACAAAACTGAAGGCCGATATCCCCCCAAACGGGGTGACTATACTCGCCGCTACGGTAGTGGGCCTGTTTGCGGGTCTTGCCACCGCGGCATTGCGTTTCGGACTCTCATGGTTTTCGGGGTTTCTCTCCAGAGAACTCGATAGTTTCAGCTATAATTTACGGCTGCTTCTGCTACCTGTTACCGGAATCTTTCTCGCCACCCTTTATCAGTATATAATCCGGGAAAATCTCGAGCATGGCACTGAGCAGCTTAAACAGCGTCTTGCCTGCCACAGCTATTTTTTCAAGAAGTCGCATGTGCTGAGCCCGATTATAGGATGTTTCCTTACTTTAGGTTTCGGAGGGTCGGCCGGAGGTGAAGGTCCGAGCGCTTTCTCGGGAGCTGCAATCGGCAACAGGGTGTCGCGCTTTTTCAAGCTTACTCCCGACGCCACGCGGATTCTTTTCGGTTGCGGAGCGGCAGCCGGAATCGCAGGAATTTTCAAATCTCCTATCGGTGGAATGCTCTTCGCAATCGAAGTGTTGCGGATGGAGATGAGTGTAATAGGGCTTGTGGCTGTGGTGAGCGCGGCTCTCTCTTCGTTTGCCGTAGTCTACATTCTCACCGGATTCACCTGGAACGTATCGATTATCAGCATGCAGGTGTTCTGCCCCGATCAATTGGGCTGGATAGCGCTTCTCGGAGTCGTCGGTGGTCTATACAGTATTTATTATTCCAAAACCCTTGATTTTGCGGGGCGTCTGTTCACACGGATCGGTAATCGTTGGGTGAGATGTTTCTCAAGCGGAATCACACTTTCGCTGATAATATTCCTGTTCCCTTCGATGTATGGCGACGGTTATAATATCGTAGGCAGCCTTATCAATGGCTACAATGATTCCCTGATGCTTTATAGTCCGCTTTTTGATGATTCGCATCGGCTTGTGATAACCGTGATATGCGGTATCGCCGTTCTTTTGCTCAAAGGTGTAGCTGTAGGGGCTACCAATTATGGTGGCGGAGTCGCGGGCATTTTCGCACCGGCGATCTTCGCGGGATCGTTGTTGGGTTATCTTTTCGGCCTGGGAGTCAACACATGGTTCGATCCGTCGGTGTCTCCGGAATCCTTCGCGCTTATCGGAACAGCAGTGATACTGTCGGGAGCTGTGAAAGCCCCGATGCTTGCAATCTTTCTGGCTGCCGAGGTTTCGGACCGCTACGGATTTATCCTTGGATTTATCGCTGTATCGGCGGTGTCTTACATCGTGGTCTGGGCCTGCCGACAGGCTTCGTCGTCGAAGCGTAGCCAATAGGCTATAGGGTCGAAAACGACCTCAAACGGGTTTCCCCCTTTCTTCCCCTGAACACTTTTTACGTAATAGAACGAGCGTTGGGTGTCCCACGTGTCGATGTCGGCTTTCCTCGTCTCACCCGGAGGAATCGAGCATGAGAGTTTGATGAAACGGCGTGTGAGCTGGCGACCGTCAGGAGTGCGGTAATCAATGAAAAGCGATACTCCCGTGAGTACTCTGTCGGTTTTGTTGATGATGAAGAAACTCTCTTTTGCACTTCCCCTTTTCTTATCGAATCCTGTGAATACTACCTGGTCGAGGCGATAGCCGTTGTTGCATCTCTCGCATTGGGAGGCCACCATAAAACTTCCGGGAACCATCTCTTGCACGGTGTCGCTGTCGGCTGCATCTCGAGCCACTACTGCGACTGAGGCCTTCTTGCCGCCGGTCTTATGCTTATATCCTATTTTCCGGGCACCCGCCGGAAGGATGATAGTCAGGGTTACAATAGCAATGATAACAAATCCTGTATATAGTTTCATTGTAAAAGTTTTTGAGTGGGGAGTAGCCGCATATAAAACGTAATAAAGCGGGATAGAAACGAATGTGGAAGAGAATCTGCGTCTACAGGTAAACCGGGTTTTCAGGCAGGGCCGGCGGGTAGATGCGGATTATGCCGTGGGGAAGGTCCGCCGCCGGGTTGTCGTAGATAATTTTAAGCGACCTCCAGAATTTGGGCAGAAACCAGAGTGTGCGTGTCGTTATTTTTATGCGTGCAGGGCGAATCACCAGACTGTTTTCCTTTTCTCGAAATTCGGCTGAACATGAACGGGTATCGGAGAGAAGACCATAATCACGGCTCACCGAGAGAGACAGTTTGTATTTGTTTCGGTCGACGGTGGCTGTCATTCTGCCGATTGTCTCGCCCGGCTGCAGGCGGCAGTCAGGTCCCGAAATATGCACAATGTCGTAGCTTCTCGGTTTCCCGGGAGTCTTCTTAATTAACACGCGGGTCTCGTCTTCGGGAAATTCCCAAACGCCTTCGGGGCGTTCGAGCGGAGTGATGCGGCAATATTCCAAAGCATCTTCCATATCTCTCACGGTTTTTTCGGCTCTTAGCGGAGTCGCCCATAAGAACGCTGCACCGGCGATTGCCGATACCACCAGGGTTTTTATGAATGATTCCGAGGACATTGCCGTGAAAGGTTTTGTTGCGTCAGTTTTTTGTGGAGAAGGTATATGAGAGGCTTACGCTGAGAATCTCCTTGAGCATCCAGCGGTTCCATTTCGGAGCTATCGACTTGTCGACGGACGAGTCGTAGCGCAGATTGGCATAAAGCTGGGTGGAGAAGAATCTGTTGAACTGGAAATTGAGGGTATTCTCCCAGTCGCCCATTCCATATTTATAATCGGTGAAAAGGAAGAGACGCGTCTTGTAGGTGATCATGGAGGCGATTTTCCAGTTGAACGTGATCTCTGCGTTGCTACCGAACTCACTGTGGGTATGGGCCGACTGGGGGATATTGAAGAGATTATGGTCCACTTCGGGGTCGATGGCAGTGCGCAGATTGTAGGAAAGCGGGGCAATGGAAGCGTTGAGCTGCCACGTTTTCTTCTTGTTCTGCTTGCTGTAGGTCATACCGATACCGAGGTTGAGGTCGGCCGGAGTGAGGAAGGAAGCTATCCTTTTATCCGAATCTTTCGGATAGTTGTTGAGTAGCTGGGTCTTGAACTGGGTGGTAAATGAATAATACCAGTTGTTTGCCGCTTTGTAACCGAATTTGAGGTTATACTGGAAAATATCCTGCGAGATTGAATATTTATGGTATTTATCCTCTTCGGTGGAGTTGAGTCCGAGTTTATAGGAGAGTGTGCTTTGGAAAAGGAGCTTCGGATGGTATACTCCGTTGAGCTGCACGTCCCAGAGGAAATTTATGAGCAATGCCAGGTGGTTGTTACCTCCCTGATACCAGTTTTCGGAGACGAAAGCCTGCGAGAACTGAAGGGCACCGTTGACCACGTGGAGCCAGTGTTTCTTATTGATTTCATTTTCGGGAATCACCGCTTCAGCCTTATCGACCTGAGGCACGAAGGTGCGTTTCAGGAAACCGGTGAAGCTATGATCGTCTTCAGGCAATGTGGGTGGCACCGGCAGTTCCCAGTAGGCATATTCGATAAGCGAAGGTTTGGCAACCATCATCGAATACTTCAGATCTTCCTGCATATTGTAGGAATCGATTGCGTTGCGGAGCCATGCGGGCGTTTCTCCCTCTAACAATTCCGGTCCCGGCTCAACGACAGCTTCATCTTCAATATAAACTTTAGGGAAAGATGTCGACGTGGTGTCGGGAATGAAGGTAGTGGCGGAAGCCGTGTCCGGTTTCAGCCAGAGTTCCCGGCAGGATCTCTCCAGAGAGGGAGCGGCAATCCGGCGCGGACGGTCCAGGGGCCGATATTCCTTGAAGACCCAGGGAGCCGCTATAATATTGAAATCCGGTATGTCGGGAGCAATATCCGTCAGGGCGATGATCTCCTCCGGGGTGCGAACAAAAAGCGAGTCCTTACCGGTGGCGGGGAGGGTGTCGCGCAACATGATTTTCGATACCACTTCCGCTTTGGTTGGCACATGCCTGAACTGTTGCGGAGCCGCTTTGACGGAGGCTGCCGGAACAAAGGCAAACGCCGCGGCTATAAGAGTTGACTCAAGAAGATGTTTCATAAGGGGAAGATCGTTTTGGAATTCGGTTTAATACTTGTTGCTTTTGTTTCCGGATTCACTCTTTGGCGACAGAATCCTGTTGTATTCATCGGAGTTTATAATCCGGTAGGCTTCTTTGAATATCGGATCGTATTCATTATAGACCTTGAAATAGGTAGGCTGGTCGTAGATATCCCGGCCGATAAGCCCTTTGAGAATCATTTTGAAGAGGGACGCGCTCTGTTCGGCTTCCTTTTCGTTGCGGGGCAGACCCTCTTTTTCGGCCATGTCGAAAAGAGTGTCGAGCATGGAGTCGCTCACTTCGAATCCCCTGAGGAAATCGGTATCGTTCTTATAATTTTTGCGGATCTCCTTGCGATGACTGTCGACATATTCTATAGCGAAGCGGTTTATAAGCCCCTTCGCCATCACGTCGCGATAATATTTGGTGAAATCCGTGGTGTCGAGTGGTACGAACACGTCGGGAGATATGCCCCCGCCGCCATATATGGGACGTCCGAGGAGTTTGGTCGAGACCTTCAGGGAGTCGATATATTTGATTGAATCTGCATGCATCAGTTCTCCGCTGTTGAAACGGTCGATTATATCCATGGCATAAGCCCTCTGGTCGCCTTTCCGGTAAGGTTTCTGTATGTCTCGTCCGGTGGGCGTGTAATAATGTGCTACAGTGAGTCGCATCATGGATCCGTCGGGGAAGGGGAACGGGCGCTGCACGAGACCCTTGCCGTAGGTTCTGCGGCCCACGACCACACCGCGGTCCCAGTCCTGGATGGCGCCTGTGGTGATTTCGGCCGACGAGGCGGTATACTGGTTCACCATCACCACGAGGCGTCCCTCATCGAAAAGAGGCTTGAGGCCGGAGGGGGAGGTGAGGTTGTCGTAGCGTGGAGAGTTGCGTCCTTCGGTATATACCGCGAGGCGTCCCGGGGCGAGGAACTCGCCGAGAATCTCTACCGAGGGCTGAAGGTAGCCGCCGCCGTTGTCGACAAGGTCGAGGATAAGGCGGTCCATGCCCTGCTTTTTCAGGTCGCGGAGGGCTTTTGTGATTTCATGGGCCGTTTCTGCGGAATATCTGCTCAGACGGATATATCCTGTTTTCGAATCGACCATGTAGGCGGCATCGACGCTGTTGATGGGTATGTCGGCGCGGGTGATGCGGAAGTCGATAGTATCGGCTTTTCCGGCTGCTCTGCGGAGCACGCGGACATCGACTTTTGTTCCCTTGGGCCCGCGAAGGCGTTTCATGATATCTGTGTTACGCATTTTTACGCCGGCAATGAGAGTGTCGTTAACGCTGATTATCCTGTCGCCTCCGAGAAGACCGACACGTTCCGAGGGACCTCCGGCCACGGTGGAGATAACATAAAGCGTGTCGCGGTTCATGTTGAACGTGATGCCGATACCGCTGAAGTTACCGGCCAACGGCTCGTTCAGCTCTTTGGTTTCCTGAGGATTGGAATATGCGGAATGCGGGTCGAGCTCTTCGAGCATACTGCGGATGGCCGCTTCCACGAGCTTGTCTTCATTCACCGTGTCGACATAGAATTGGGCCACGGCCGCTTCGGCCATGCGCAGTTTCTGGTTGGCCGGAATTCCGGTGTTTCTTGTAGCAGCGAAAGCTGTGAGCAAAATGCAGCTTCCTATTAAAGCGAGTAATTTTTTCATATTTCTAAATAATGTTACCGGCGCGAAATCGGAGGATTCTTGCCGGATGGCTCACGGGAGGAGCGACGAAATGTCGTGACCGTTGGCGGCAAGTTCCCTCACCATCGAGCTTGATATATATGAATATTCGGGGAGAGAGAACATAAGCACAGTCTCCACTCCGAGGATTTCTTTATTGACATCGGCCAGATTGCGTTCGTATTCGAAATCGGCGATGTTCCGAACACCACGCAGAATGGCGGAGGCTTCGATCCTTTTCACGAATTCGGCGGTCAGGCCGGAATAGGAAGTGACTTCCACACGGCTGTTATCGCGGAATGCACGTCTTATTGCCTCGATACGTCGGGCGATGTCGTCGCCGGGTTTGTCGATGTTATGGCCGACGGCCACCACCACGCGATCGAAAATGCCGAGTGCGCGGTCCACAATGGATTTGTGGCCGATGGTGAAAGGATTGAACGATCCGGGGAAAACTGCGGTTGTATGCATTGACTGAAATATTGATGAACAGAGTGCGGCGGACGGAGTTTAAATCTGAGAGTCGTCTTCGATCACGAGGTTGTCGATGATGAAGTTCTGACGCTCCATCGTGTTCTTGCCCATATAGAACTCCAGCAGTTTCTCCACCGTGTCCTCGCGTTTGAGCTTCACGCGTTCGAGTCTCATATCCGGGCCGATGAATTCGGCGAATTCCACATCGTTGATTTCTCCGAGACCTTTGAATCTGGTTATCTCCGCATTGGCGCCGAGTCGGGCGATTGCGTTTTCCCGCTCTTCGTCGGTGTAGCAATAGAATGTGTCTTTCTCTTTCTCCGCGTTCTCCCCTTTGCGGCGGCTACCGCGTCCTTTTCGGCGCACGGCGTTTTTATCCCGCACTCGGAAAAGCGGAGTCTGGAGTATGTAGACGTGCCCTTTCTTCACCAGGTCGGGGAAGAACATGAGGAAGAAAGTGATGGTGAGCAGGCGTATGTGCATGCCGTCGACATCGGCATCTGTGGCGATGATCACTTTGTTATATCGCAAACCCTCGATTCCTTCTTCGATATTCAGAGCGGCCTGAAGCAGGTTGAACTCATCGTTTTTGTAGACAACCTCCTGAGTCATGCCATAGGAGTTGAGCGGTTTGCCCCGCAGGGAGAATACGGCCTGCGTCAGGGCGTTGCGGACTTTGGTGATGGTTCCGGAGGCGGAATCTCCCTCGGTGATGAAAATAGCCGATTCCTCGCGGAGGTCTGTCTTGGCGTTTTTGGGGAGATTGTCGTTATAATGCCAGCGGCAGTCGCGGAGCTTGCGGTTGTGGAGGCTAACTTTCTTGGCTTTTTCGCGAGCGAGCTTTGCGACGCCGGCCATTGCTTTGCGCTCCTTTTCGCTCGATGCGATCTTGGCAAGCATCACGTCGGCGATGTCGGTGTGTTTGTGGAGGTAATCGTCGAGTTCTTTTTTTATGAAATCGCCTATGAATTTGTTGACTGTGAGCTGGCTTCCCGGAGCCACTTCCTTGCTTCCGAGCTTTGTCTTCGTCTGACTCTCGAACACGGGCTCCTGAATGCGGACACTCACGGCGGCCACCAGGCCGTTGCGAATGTCGGAATACTCATAACCTTTTCCGGAAAATTCCTTTATAGTGCGGCTCACATGCTCGCGGAAGGCCGAGAGGTGCGTGCCCCCCTGAGTGGTGTGCTGACCGTTGACGAACGAATAATATTCCTCGCCATACTGGTCGGTATGGGTGAGCACCACTTCGATGTCATCGCCCTTGAGATGTATTATAGGGTAGAGGGGATCGTTGGTCATGTTTTCGCGCAGGAGATCGAGCAGGCCATGGCGCGACAGATAGCGGCGTCCGTTGTAGTAAAGCTGCAGGCCCGTGTTGAGATAGGTGTAGTTGTTCACCATCGTCTCAACGAATTCAGTATTGAAACGGTAATTCTGAAAGAGTTCGGGGTCCGGGGTGAAACGCACGAAAGTGCCGTTGGGTTCATTGGTGTCGAACGGTTCTGTCTGATTCACCAGGTCGCCGCGGAGGAATTCGACGGTCACTTTTTTGCCGTCGCGGACACTCGACACTTCGCATCGAGTCGAGAGTGCATTGACTGCTTTCAGGCCCACGCCGTTGAGGCCTACGGATTTTTTGAAGTTCTTGTCGTCGAATTTTCCACCGGTGTTGATGTCGGATGCCACCTGTTTAACCTTTCCGAGAGGGATTCCTCGGCCATAATCGCGCACGGTTACTTCGCCCTCCTCACTCACGGTGATGTCGATGCGCTTTCCTGCGCCCATGTTGAATTCGTCGATAGAATTATCGACTACCTCCTTTATGAGCACATAAATGCCGTCGTCGGGATGCGTTCCGTCGCCGAGTTTGCCGATATACATGCCGGGTCGGCGGCGTATATGCTCGTTCCATTTCAGAGTCTGAATGGCGTTGTCATCGTAAGTACCGGCATCGGGACCTCCGGTGCCTGTCTCCATCCCGGCGTAGAAATCGACCTCGCTGTCGGTGTCGGTTTTCTCAATTTCGAAAATATCCTCGCTCATTATCTGCACAACTGGTAAATAACATACAAATTTACAAAAAAATGAGCAATTCTGAAAATAGAGCCTTCGGGGATTTCCCGGAAGGTGAATCAGTCGGCGATGTCAGGCTCGGGGAGCTCGGCGAACTTGCGGCGACGGAGGGCCGAGAGGCGCCCTTTGGCAACTCTCGCGGATTGGAGCAAAAGGAGGGGAAGAGCGACTCCGGCGATGGAGTAGAGAATCCAGAAAAGGTCGCCTTTGTGGTCGTGGATCACCATGTGGCATCCGATCTGCCCGAAGTCGAGCCCATACCACCATATTTTCAGCAAGCTCACCGGTTTGAAGCATATGATATGCAGGATGAAGATATAGAGAGTGTTCTCTCCGATGAACACGAGTGTGCGGCGAATGGCGGAGTTGCGGCTGTCGATGGCCCGCGACAAGTAATATATCATCAGGAATCCGGCCACGCCGGTAAGAGGGAGTGTGAGAATATCCTGCATTTTGGCTCCGTTGTTCATGCCGGAGAAGTGCTGCGTGGCGGCATAGCAGAGAAAGAGGAAACAGGGAATGGCGATATACCACCATTGTTTGATTCTTTCTTCGACCGATCGGAAAATCACGCCCGCCCCGAAGAAGAATATGCCCCATGTCTCGCGCCATCCTCCGTTGGGAATAACCGTGATCTTGAGACCGAATTCGATTCGTAAGGCTATCAGCGCGAGCATCGAGAGGCAGATCACGCCGATGGTACGTGTCGGGGGGAG
>URNY01000012.1 GCA_900549375.1 uncultured Bacteroidales bacterium
GGTGCGATTGTCAGAAAAGGCTTGAGCACTTCCGGGAGCCGGTTCATATTCATCGTGATGTCGAGATTGTTATAGTTGAATCCGATGATTGCCGAGCCGGCACTGCGGAGCTGGAATTTCGAGAAGTTATATGCCGCACCCATCGAGAACTTGCGGTTGTTGAAGAAGAAATAGCCGTTCACTCCGATAGTTTTTTGCGACACTCCCGGAAACTCTACGCGTATAAGCCGGCCGTTGTTGTATTTGCCGAAAGTGCGCATCAGGGTTCCTCCGGTGTTCTCCCAGTAATGACCTTCTATGTTGAAACGGGCGCAATTGAAGTTGAATTCAATTTTCTTATGGTTTGTCGGCCTGTTACCTATCACGTTCGACATGTCGAGAGAATAGCCCACGCTGACCGCCATATATTGCAAATATGCTCCGGCATTGCAATAGATATCGCTCATCATTCTCATTGGCAGTTTCTTTCCCGGGTTGAGGTAATATGAATCGACCCAGTTGTCGCTGACTCCGCGCGCTTTCCATCGACGTCCTGTGCCGATTACATATTCGGGGTCGTAGGAATTGAAGACATAGTCGGCCCAATTATAGACTTTTACGCAGAATCCGAGGAATTTGGGGTATCTGACAGTCGTGTCGCTGAGGTTGAGCTTCCCTTGCTTGAGAAGAGTCCACCAGTCGCGTTTTTTCTCCGTCCGTTCGGCCTGTTCTGGGGTGGGGAGACGCCGGAACGCAGCGGTATCGCCGACGGCAACAGCTATGGTATCGCAATCGGAAACGGAAGCGGTTGCGGCTATTGAGAATACGAATAGGAATAATGTCGAAACAAAAAATTTCAGCATTTGTCAAACGGCTTTTTGGAGTTGTCGTTTTGGAGTGCCGGACGGTTCTTGAGGAGTTCTGCGGCCTTATCTGCCATCGCATCCGGGACATCGAGCCGGATGGCTCCGAGTCCACCTATCCCCGGATATATCTGCGACAGTGCATCGGCGTTGACTATGGCCGGAATACCGTGGTTGTCGAGAAATCCTTTGTCGATATAAGCTTCCGCAAGGTCGGTATATTCATTCACTGTAGTCATGGGCTATGATAGAAAGAATCTGATATATAGAATGAGTTATAATCGATAATTCTGCTTATCTGATGCCGCGCGCGTCGAGGGCAGTCTGATATTTGCGGGCGTTGATCATGTGCTCGTCGTAGGTGGGGGCGAAATTGTGTGTGCCCGAAAAATCTTCTTTGGCGCACATGTAGAGATCCGCGCTCGGTTTGCTGTCGAGAATGGCATCTACGGTGGCTTTCGAGGTGGTGCGGATAGGTCCCGGAGGAAGGCCTGCGTGGGTATAGGTATTGTAGGGTGAGTTGACACTCAGGTGATTGCGGTTCACACGCCGGATGGTGAAATCGTTGAGCGCAAATCTCACCGTCGGGTCCGCCTGGAGGCGCATCCCTTTGTCGAGACGGTTTATATAGAGTCGCCCGATTCTTCCTTTTTCAGAAGCGGCGTTTGTCTCCTCGTCGGCGATCGAGGCCACCGTCATCACTTCCGCCGGGGAAAGCCCGAGCCGGGCGGCTTTTTGCCGGCGGGTGTCGTTCCAGAAAGCGAGATAGTTGGCTCCTATCTTATCGATGAATTCCATGGGTGTGGCCGACCAATATACATCGTATGTGTCGTCGATGAAAAGCGCCATCGCGTTTTCTGGTGTAAGACCATAGATGGATGTCACCTTCGGATCTGAGAGGAGGGAGCGCAGAGTGTCGGAGGAGAATTCCATGCGGTTTCCGATGCGGCTGCACAGGAGGTCGAGCCCCCGGAATCCGTTGATTGTGATCTTTTGCGGTGTCTGGCCGCCTCGGGCTATGCGACGAAACACGCCGATAGGATTGGTGGACGCGGCTATATCGTAGGCGCCATGCCGTTTGCTCCAGTCGGTCCGGGCCATGCGCGAGAGCGACATCACCTTTGACGCGAATTTGTTGCCGTAATATTTTGAGAGTGTGTCAGTCACGTTTTTCTCCGTGGCCCCCGCCGGGATACGCACCGTCGACGCGGCCGACGTGCGATACATCACCATCGGGTATGCCAACAGCAACGCCACGATTATGATAAAGGCAAGCCCCAGGAGGAGAATGATTCTCCTTCCGGGGGCTTTCTTATGTATTGCGGTTCTTACGGATTTTTCGTTCACTTCTGTATCGTTGTTGATAAACTGCTCAAGAGCTTTTTCAGCTGCGGCCTTTTACTTTTTCAAGCTGCGGCTCGAGGGCGGAGATGCAAAGATCTACTGCTTCCTCGAAAGTATCGGCCGTCTTGGATGCGAAAAGGTCGGATGCCGGAGGAACGGCAAGCTTTATCTGGGCTTCCTTGTTCATTGCCGTTTCCGGTTTGATGAGTCGGAGCGACACCTCAGCCTCGGTTATCGCCTCGAAACGGCGTGAGAGCTTATCGATCTTTTTATTCACGAAGGAGATGAGTTTTTCGGAAATGTCGAAATGAATTGCTTTGATAGTCGCTTCCATAACTTAAAAATTTTATGGTTAATACTCTTAGCGGTCAGCGGCATCCCGGCCGATGGCGGTTTTGGGGACCGGCCTGAATGCGGCGGATCTATGCCGCTCCGTTTACAAAGATAAACAATAAATCCGATATTTTTGATTTATGGAGATAAAATTTCTCCGTCGTTTTTTTCTTGTTCCCGGTTTCTCGACCGCGGGTGTGCCGAGGAATATGCCCTTTGTAGTTCGGCGAAGGAGAGATGGGTATATATCTGGGTGGTCGAAAGGGAGGAATGACCGAGAAACTCCTTCACCGAATCGAGGTCGGCGCCGTTGTTGAGCATCGCCGTGGCGAAAGTGTGGCGCAAAACGTGGGGGCTCTTCTTGGGTGTCGATGTGGCTGACAGAGCATCGTGGACTATGTCGTAGAGTGTTTTGCGGCTTATGAATCCTTTGGGTCCGGCGATGAGCGGAGTTGATCCGGCCTGATCGACAGCGGTGGGATAGCGGCTGTCGCGCAGCGACTGCCATTCGCGGATTTCCCGAATCAGCGGTTCAGGCAGGGGGATTACCCGTTGCTTGGATCTTTTTCCCGTTACTTTGGCCTCGCGCAGGCTGAAATCGATGTCGCGGTCGGTGAGCGTGCGCAATTCTTCCTGACGCATGCCTGTGGAATAGAGCATCAGCAGGATGAAGCGGCGGCGCGCCGCGGCGAAGTCAAGAGGCCGGCCGGAAGAGATGAGCTGCTCTATTTCCGAGGTCTTCACAAACTCCGGCAAGCGCTTGGGCGCTTTGGCAAGAATGAGGTCGGCTGCCGGATTCGATGTTACCTCTCCTTCACGCAGGAGCCAATGGAAATATGCTCTCAGACTCTGGGCCTTGCGGCGTAGAGTGAGGGCAGAGTCACTGCGGGCGCGCATCGCGAGCCATGCGCGGATATCGGAGGTGGTGACAGAGGCGGCATCGAATCCCCCTTCCGGAGCCAGCCAAGAGGCAAAAGAATCCGTGTCGCGGCAATATGCCTCGACAGTATGCGGGCTTCTGTTTAGTTCCAGACGCAGGTATTCGGCAAAGCGTCCGGTGTGCCCGAATTGTGGCTGACTGGGTTTCACGTGAAGATATGACAATTCGGTACAGGTTTCTCAGAAACCTATACCGAACCGTGTATTTGTCTGATAATAAAAGCGGCTGATTACTGCTCTGCCTGACGGAGCTGCTGAACGTAAACGGCCTTCATCATTTTCTTGCGGTTTGTCACCGAAGGCTTCTCGAAGGCCTGACGTGAGCGGAGTTCCTTCACGATTCCGGTCCTTTCGAATTTACGTTTGAACTTCTTCAGTGCTTTCTCGATGTTTTCGCCTTCTTTTACTGGTACGATAATCATGTTTTGATCTTCTTAGTTTTTATTATTTAATATCTTGATGAACTCTTGCCGGAGGGCAACATGCAGGCCCGGCGGCACAAAAGCGTTGCAAAATTATACAAACTTCCAAACATGACAAAATTTTTAAACAAAATTTCATCAACATTTTGGTATTATATGCTTTTATCTGGCTTCTGAAGAGGCTTCATCCTCGGAATACCATTTGGAATACATCAGATAATTACGGGCTATCTTGATGTTCATCTCCTTGGCTTTTTCGGGTTCCACCATCTTCACGAATCTGGCGGGAGCGCCGGCCCACATCTCGTGGGGCCCGATCTTGGTGCGGCTGAGCACCACCGATCCCGCAGCCACAAGCGCGCCTTCGCCCACTTCGGCATCGTCCATCACTATCGCTCCCATCCCGATGAGTGCGTAGTCGTGGATTTTCGCTCCGTGGATCACGACGTTGTGACCGATCGAGACATCGTTGCCTATCTCGATTGTGGATTTCTGATAGAGGGTGTGGAGTGTGCTTCCGTCCTGAATGTTGACGCGGTCGCCGACGCGGATCGAATTGACATCGCCACGCAACACTGTGTTGAACCAGATGCTGCATTCATCGCCGATCACTACATCGCCCACAATCGTGGCGTTGTCGGCAAGAAAGCAGTCCTTGCCGATTACGGGGGTGAAACCCCTCACAGATTTTATCAATGCCATTTTAAGGTGTTGTTCTGTTAAGTGATGTTCTGTTATTAGGTTTGTAGAGAATCATTTGCTTACGGGCGCGCATTTTGCCTTGAGCCAATCTTGCTCCTCCTTCTCGAGAAGCGGAGAAAGTTCGGAATATACGCGGGCATGATAGCTGTTGAGCCATTCGATCTCTTCGGCAGTCATGATCGACGTGTCGAGCATCGACGTGTCGAATGGGAAGAGCGTGAGCACTCCGAAATGATAGAAATCGCCAAACTCGGTGGTTTCCAGTTTCTCGGTCACGATCAGGTTTTCGAGACGGATGCCATATCTGCCTTCGAGATAGATTCCGGGCTCGTCGCTGGTGATCATTCCCGGCTCAAGTGGTGTGGGCACGTCGTTGAGGCGGATGCTCTGCGGCCCTTCATGACAATTGATGAAGAAGCCGACGCCGTGGCCCGTGCCGTGATAGTAGGCTTTCCCTTCGTTCCAGAGGAACTGGCGAGCCAGGACATCGAGCTGGCCGCCGCGGGTGCCTTTCGGGAATATCGCTTTGGCAAGAGCTATGTTCCCCTTCAGCACGAGGGTGAAATCATGACGCTGTCCGGGAGTGGTGTCGCCCAGGCCGATGGTGCGGGTGATGTCGGTGGTGCCGTAGGTGTATTGGCCGCCGGAGTCCACAAGCAGCAGGCCGTTGCCTACAACCGGTATGTCGCTCTCCTCGTCGGCTTCATAGTGGACAATAGCGCCGTGCTCGTTCCATCCGAGAATAGGGGAGAAGCTTTCGTCGACACATGAAGGATCGGCGAGCCTGAGGGCCCGGAGCCGTTTGCCGAGTTCGAGCTCCGTGAGTTTTCCCGACGGGTAATCCTTCTCCACCATCATGAAGAAGCGGACAAGCGCGACTCCATCCTTACGCATGGCGGTGCGGATGTTGGCTATCATGGTTTCGTTTTTAACGCTTTTGAGCTTTGCCACCGATGCGCCGCCGAACACCGGGGTGCAGCCGATATGGTCGTATAGACCCCGGGAGGTCTTTTCGGGGTCGATGAGCAGACGCGTTTCCTTCGGAAGAATGGTGACGAAATCGAGAACGCTTTCATAAGGCATCACCTCGAATGAATACTTGCGCAGGTGCTCGGCCACTTCCGGCGAGAGCTTATCCTTGTCGATAAAGAGCACGCGCCGGGAATCATCGAGATAGAGGTAGGCCACGAAGATGGGTGAGAATGCAATGTCTCCGGCTGTGCGCAGGTTGGTGACCCATGCGATATCGTCGAGAGCCGAGAGTATAATGGAGTTGGCGAGCTCTGTCTTTACCTCGGCGAGTACGCGGCCGACCTTGCTGTCGACATCTTCGCCCACGATTTTCTCATCATGGATGAAAAGCTTGTTTTTGGGGCGTTCAGGCCTGTCGGGCCATATATAGTCGAAAAGCGGGAATTCATCATTGAGATGAATGCCGTTGTCGGAAAGTTCTTGCTCGAGTCTCTGGGTCCAGGCCACGGAGAAAGTCATTCCGTCGATTCCGACGGTCTGTCCGGCCTTCATGTTTTCTGTTACCCAGTCGATAAGGTCGACGGCTTCGGGGCCATCCTCCTTCATCATGCTGAAACCCGTGTCGCGGAGCTGCTGCTCGGCCTGAATGAAATAGCGGGAGTCGGTCCAGCAGTAGGCTTTGTCGGCCAATACGACGGCCGTGCCGTTTGTGCCGTTGCCCGATTCGAAACCGGTGAGCCATTCGCGGCCGCGCCAATGGCGCGGAGGAAGCTCGCTCTGATGGGGGTCGGTTCCCGATACGATCACGGCGTCGAGGCCGTGCTCTTTCATTGCCAGGCGCAGGGCGGCGAGATATTGAGCATTTTTCTTCATATTGGTTCCTTTTTTGTCGTGGGCGGGAATTTCCGTCCGTCTGCAAAAATAACAAAAATCTATATAAAATTGCATTTTGCCACTGCAATAAATTGCCTGAACGCAACTTGAGGCCAGAAAAGGTAAATACAGAACTGATATTAGCCGATTTTACAGGTAGGGTCTAAAGGGGCATAAATTGGTTGAATTGGAACTTTTAAAATACCCCCCCCCCCCGTTTTTAATGTTTTTTAACATGAAATGGTGGCTTCTGATTCTGAAATATTATTTAACTTTGCACTGCAAAACGGGGTTGAACCCCGATAGATAAAGATGGCAAGTCAAAAAATCTTTTAAGTAATAGTGATATAAAATTTGTAAGTTAGTGGTTGAGTAGGATAACCGTATTGCTTGTGAAAGTCGGCGGCTCTAAAAAATCACAATGCGGCATGAGATTGTGAAATCGCGTGCCGTTGTTGTTTTTATAGGTATGGTATGTCTTGATTTGGGAGCTGCGGCTTCAGGGAACCGAATGAATGTCCGCGATTTTGAATAATCGGGCAATTATATTATTTTTGCATTTCCTAACATCATGTGTACATCCGAACTATCTCTAATACCAGAATGGATAAAAGGAAAATAGTGCTTTTCGACACGCAAGAGAATTTCGAGAATCTTCTTCCCTTGTCATATACCAGGCCGGTTGCGGCGTTCCGCATCGGTATCGTGACCATCCGCGAGAAATGGGAGAGCCGTCTGCCGGGCTGTTATTCTTTCCTGACCGTGGAATATCTTCGCGAGAAATATCCGATGGATGCCGTCTCCGCCGAAGAGGTGCTGTTTGTGGCCGGTAATCTTCTGCCCGACGAGTCTCTTGTAAAGGCTGTGTCGGCCTTGAAGAGCGGTGAACATCTGAGCGACGGCGAGCAGTTGCTTGCCTATTGCGGAAATGCCGAAGAGCTTGCGTCGGTGGGAATTCCCGCGCGCAACTATGAGGGCGAGACGGACAAGATTCTGCAAGTGTTCGATATCTTTCAGAAGAACGGCGAAGAGATCTGTCGCGATTTTGCAATGATCGCCCATGAGGATAGCCCATCGGCACCCGACCGCAGCGTAGTGGTGCTCGGTCCGGAAACCACTCCCGACGGTCTTCCGAGTGTTTATCTCGAGGAGGGGGCAAGTGTTGAGGCAGCCACTCTCAACGTGAAGGACGGCCCTATTTATATAGGAAAGAATGCTACTGTGATGGAGGGCGCATGTCTGCGGGGGCCGCTGGCAATCTGCGACAATGCCAAGATAAGGATGGGCGCGAAAATATATGGGGGCACCACTTTCGGACCCTATTGCAAAGTGGGGGGAGAGGTGGACAATGCCGTAGTTTTCGGCTACAGCAACAAAGCGCACGACGGCTATCTCGGCAATGCGGTGGTGGGCGAATGGTGTAACATCGGCGCCGGTGCCAACGCCTCGAATCTGAAGAACGACTATTCCAAAATAAGGATTTGGAATTATGCTAAAAAGGGATTCATGCGCACCGATCTCCAGTTCTGCGGTCTGATAATGGGCGACCATTCGAAAGCAGGCATCAACACCATGTTCAACACCGCGACCGTAGTGGGCGTTGGTGTTAATCTTCATGGCGCCGGTTATCCGCGGGCGTTCATACCCAGCTTCAGCACAGGTTCTCCGGAAGGAGGCTTTACGGATGTGAGTATCGATAAATTTATGGAGACGGCCGGGAAAGTGATGTTGCGGCGCGGCATACAGCTCGGCGACATCGACCGGCGCATCTTCGACCGTATATACCACAGCGCCTCGCGCTTCAAGAGCCCTTCGCGCTGACGCGAGGGGTTATTTAAATTTAATGGATAAAAATAATTGTAAAAAGTTTGTGTAATCCATTAATTTTTAGTATCTTTGCAACGCTTTAAGGACCGAACGTCCTGCCTGGTGCGGCTAAATGATTGCATGGCAATCGTTTAGTGTGCATTATGGTGTGTAGGTCAGTGGCGTCTTTGAGGCAAGTTTGAATTGAGATAAAGAACCAATAAATAAAAAAGAGACAAAAGAATGCCAACAATTCAGCAATTAGTAAGAAAGGGACGTACTGCATTGAAGGACAAGAGCAAGTCGCCCGCATTGGATTCGTGTCCTCAGCGTCGCGGCGTGTGTGTTCGTGTTTACACCACGACTCCCAAGAAGCCTAATTCGGCAATGAGGAAAGTTGCGCGTGTGCGCCTTACGAACGGCAAAGAGGTGAACAGCTACATTCCCGGAGAGGGCCACAACCTTCAGGAGCACTCCATCGTGATGGTGCGCGGCGGGCGTGTGAAAGACCTTCCCGGTGTGCGTTACCACATCGTTCGCGGCACACTCGACACGGCAGGAGTTCAGGGCCGTACGCAGCGTCGCTCGAAATACGGAGCGAAGCGTCCCAAGGCAGCCAAGAAATAACAGGCGGCCACTTACAAAAACAATCAAATCGTAAACAACCGTTTTTGATTTATTGGATGGCTAAGGTTGAGTAAACTCCGCAAGAGAGCGGTGTTGAAGATTGAAAAAGCAGCCAAAAACAAAAACATTAAACAAACAACAATGAGAAAAGCAAAGCCAAAGAAAAGGGTGATTCTTCCCGATCCCGTGTTTCATGAAGTCAAGGTGACAAAATTCGTGAACCATCTGATGTACGACGGAAAGAAGAACACCGCTTTCACAATATTCTACAGCGCATTGGAGACTGTGAAGTCCAAAATGCCCAACGAGGAGAAGAGCGCACTCGAGATCTGGAAGAAAGCGCTTGAGAATGTAACTCCTCAGGTGGAGGTGAAGTCCCGCCGAGTAGGTGGCGCCACCTTCCAGGTCCCCACTGAAATCCGCGCGGACCGCAAGGAATCGATATCGATGAAAAACCTCATAATCTTCGCACGCAAACGCGGCGGCAAGACGATGGCCGACAAGCTCGCGGCCGAGATCGTAGATGCCTTCAATGACCAGGGTGGTGCATACAAGAGAAAAGAGGATATGCATCGTATGGCAGAGGCTAACCGCGCGTTCGCACATTTCAGGTTTTAACATAGGGAAAATAGAAAATGGCAAAACACGACGATCTTAGACTTACCCGCAATATCGGCATCATGGCTCACATCGATGCCGGAAAGACCACAACATCCGAACGTATCCTTTTCTATACCGGTCTGACACATAAGATCGGTGAGGTTCACGATGGAGCCGCCACCATGGACTGGATGGAGCAGGAGCAGGAGCGCGGAATCACAATCACCTCCGCCGCCACAACGACGTTCTGGAAATATAACGACGACAAATTCAAGATCAACCTGATCGACACCCCGGGGCACGTTGACTTCACCGTAGAGGTGGAGCGTTCGCTGCGTGTGCTCGACGGCGCCGTTGCCGCTTTCTGCGCAGTCGGCGGTGTGGAGCCCCAGAGTGAGACCGTTTGGCGTCAGGCCGACAAATATAACGTACCCCGCATCGGATATGTGAACAAGATGGACCGTTCGGGCGCCAACTTTTTCGAGGTTGTGCGTCAGGTGAAGGAAGTGCTCGGCGCTACGCCGCTTCCCATCCAGATTCCTATCGGTGCGGAGGAGTCGTTCAAAGGCGTAGTGGACCTCGTGACGATGAAGGCTATCTTCTGGCACGACGAGACCATGGGCGCTGAATACAGCATCGAGGATATCCCCGCAAACCTTCAGGCCGAGGCCGAGGAATATCGCGACAAGATGCTCGAGACTCTCGCCGAGCTCGACGAGAACCTCATGGAGAAATATTTCGATGATCCCTCCACAATCACCGAGGCAGAGATTAAGGCAGCTATCCGCAAGGGTACGCTTTCGATGGCCATCAACCCGATGATCTGCGGTTCGTCGTTCAAGAACAAAGGCGTGCAGACTCTTCTCGACGCTGTCTGCGCATATCTTCCCTCGCCTCTCGACGCAGGCGCAGTTGAAGGAACCGTGCCGGGCACCGATGAAATCGCAACCCGCGAGCCGGATCCCGAGGCTCCTATGTCGGCTCTCGCGTTCAAGATCGCAACCGACCCTTATGTGGGCCGTCTCTGCTTCTTCCGCGTATATTCCGGCGAGATCCCCGCAGGAAGCTATGTCCTGAATTCACGTTCCGGCAAGAAAGAGCGTATCTCCCGTCTTTTCCAGATGCATTCCAACAAGCAGAACCCGAAAGAGGTTATCGGCTGCGGCGATATAGGCGCCGGAGTAGGTTTCAAGGATATCCGCACCGGAGACACACTCTGCGACGAGAATCATCCCATCGTGCTTGAGGCTATGGAATTCCCCGATCCCGTGATCGGTATCGCCGTAGAGCCTAAGACTCAGAAAGACCTCGATAAGCTGGGCGTCGGCCTTCAGAAACTCGCCGAGGAGGATCCTACCTTCCGCGTAGAGACCAACGAAGAGACCGGCCAGACCGTGATCAGCGGTATGGGTGAGCTTCACCTCGACATCATCATCGACCGTCTGCGTCGTGAGTTCAAGGTAGAGTGCAACCAGGGCCGTCCGCAGGTAACATATAAGGAGGCCATCACCAAACCCGTAGAGCTTCGCGAGGTATTCAAGAAGCAGACCGGTGGTCGCGGTAAGTTCGCCGACATCATTGTCCGCATCGAACCCGCCGACGATGACTTCGAAGGCAACCTGCAGTTCATCGACGAGGTCAAAGGTGGTAACGTGCCTAAGGAATATATTCCTTCCGTACAGAAAGGTTTCCAGACAGCCATGAAGAACGGCGTATTGGCCGGCTATCCCGTGGAGCGTCTGAAAGTGACTCTTCTCGACGGAAGCTTCCACCCTGTGGACTCCGACCAGCTTTCGTTCGAGCTTTGCGCAATCCAGGCCTTCAAGAAAGGATCTGAGAAGGCAGGCCCCGTGCTGATGGAGCCTATCATGAAGATAGAGGTAGTGACCCCCGAGGAATCGATGGGTGACGTGATCGGCGACCTTAACAAACGTCGCGGTCAGGTAGAGGGTATGGAAACGAGCCGCAGCGGTGCCCGCATCGTGAAGGCCAAGGCACCTCTGGCCGAGATGTTCGGATATGTGACCGCACTCCGTACCATCACATCAGGCCGCGCCACATCGACCATGAGCTTCAGCCACTATGCCGAGGTAAGCAACTCGATTGCAAAGAATGTCCTGACCGAATGCCAGGGCCGCGTAGATCTTCTTAAGTAAAATTCAAGTCATAACATCAATATGAGCCAAAAAATCAGAATCAAGCTTAAATCTTACGATCACAGCCTCGTGGACAAATCCGCGGAGAAGATCGTAAAGACGGTCAAATCGACCGGCGCGGTGGTTAGCGGTCCCATTCCACTTCCTACCCACAAGCGCATCTTCACCGTGAACCGTTCGACGTTCGTGAACAAGAAGAGCCGCGAACAGTTCCAGCTTTCATCGTTCCAGCGTCTGATCGACATCTACAGCAGCACGTCGAAGACCGTAGACGCCCTGATGAAGCTCGAGCTTCCCAGCGGAGTGGATGTTTCGATCAAGGTTTAAGAAACTGTTCGGATAATTAAAGAAACTGTTTCGGACAACAACACAACAGAATAAACAGAGCCGGCCCGGCTTCTTCGGGAGGCGGGCCGGACAAAGACCACAAATAGTTAAATAGAAATGCCAGGATTAATTGGAAAGAAAATCGGAATGACATCCGTTTTCAGTGCCGACGGAAAAAACATTCCGTGCACTGTTATCGAAGTAGGTCCTTGTGTGGTTACCCAGCTCAGAACACTGGAGAAGGACGGATACGAGGCTGTACAGGTAGGTTTCACCGACAAGAAGGAGAAGCACACCACGAAGCCTATGGCCGGCCACTTCAAGAAAGCAGGGGTTACACCCAAGAGACACTTGGCCGAGTTCAAGTCGTTTGAGACCCTGCCGGGCCTTGGCGACACGCTGACTGTGGATCTTTTCCAGGAGGGAGGTTTTGTCGATGTAGTCGGCACTTCCAAGGGTAAAGGTTTCCAGGGCGTTGTAAAACGCCACGGATTTGGCGGCGTAGGCCAGAGCACACACGGTCAGCACAACCGTCTTCGCGCACCGGGTTCAATCGGAGCCTGCTCCTATCCCGCGAAGGTATTCAAGGGACTCCGCATGGCCGGCCAGATGGGCAACGAGCGTGTCACAGTGCAGAATCTGCAGGTGATCAAAGTGCTTCCGGAGCACAATTTGTTAATGATTAAGGGTTCCGTGCCGGGGCCTAAAGGTTCAATAGTTTTAGTTGAGAAATAATGGAATTAGCAGTTTATAACATCAAAGGAGAAGACACCGGCCGCAAAGTGACGCTCAATGACGAGGTGTTTTCGCGCGATTTGAGCGAAGGAAATGCTGAGCATACCCTTTATCTCAACATCAAACAATACCTCGGCAACCAGCGTCAGGGCACCCACAAGAGCAAGGAGCGCAGCGAAGTTTCCGGCTCGACCCGTAAACTCGGACGTCAGAAAGGTGGC
This sequence comes from uncultured Bacteroidales bacterium, assembly GCA_900549375.1. Classification (GTDB taxonomy): domain Bacteria; phylum Bacteroidota; class Bacteroidia; order Bacteroidales; family Muribaculaceae; genus Lepagella. The sequence continues at coordinate 12,900 of URNY01000012.1, forward strand.
GGCGGCGCACGTCGCGGCGACATCAACTCTCCGCTTCTCAGAGGGGGCGGCACAGTATTCGGACCCCGTCCGCGCGACTACCGCACCAAGCTCAACAAAAAGCAGAAAGCACTCGCACGCCGCATAGCGCTCACTTCGGTGGCGAACGATAAGAAGATCTACGTGATCGAGGATTTCACATTCGATGCTCCGAAAACCAAGAGCTACATCAATCTTGCCAAAGGCTTCAAGCTTGAGGACAAGAAAGTGCTTCTGGTATTCGGCCACACCGACGACAATGTGCTTCTGTCGGTTCGCAACGTGCCCAACGCGATGATGGCTCAGGCCGCAGACCTGAACGCCTACACCGTGCTCAACACCGACGCGATACTCGTGACAGAGGAAAGCCTTGGAATTCTGAACGCATTTTAACCAAAGGAGAGAAAGAAATGGATATACAGATCAAACCGATCGTGACTGAGAAAGCCACGGCATACGGCGAAAAGGAGAATTGCTATACCTTCGCTGTTTCTCCGGAGGCCAACAAGTTTCAGATCAAGGACATCGTAGAGAAGCTCTATAATGTCCGCGTAGAGAAAGTGAACACCGCCAGCTACGCCGGCAAGCGCAAACAGCGCTACACCAAGAGCGGACTCATCCGCGGTCAGCGTCCTGCCTTCAAGAAGGCATACGTGACAGTAGCTGAAGGACAGAAGATTGACTATTACAGCAATATTTAAGAATAATGGCAGTAAGGAAATTCAAGCCCACTACGCCTGGGCAAAGACACAAGGTTATTGGTGTGTTCAAAGGAACAATCACTGCTACCACACCAGAAAAATCTCTTACAGTCGGGAAGCGCTCCACCGGAGGCCGCAACTCCTCGGGCCATCTGTCGACACGTTATCGTGGCGGCGGCCATAAGAGAAAATTGCGTCTCATCGACTTCAAGAGAACCAACGACGGCGTACAGGCCACGGTTAAGAGTATCGAGTACGATCCCAACCGTTCGGCACGTATCGCACTGTTGTATTATACAGACGGAACCAAGGCTTACATGATCGCCCCCAACGGGCTTGAGGTAGGCCAGACGGTGGTTAGCGGCCCGGATGCAGCTCCGGAGGTAGGCAACAGCCTTCCGCTGTCGGCAATCCCCGTCGGTACGCTGATCCATTGTATAGAGCTTCGCCCCGGTCAGGGCGCCGTAATGGCACGTTCGGCCGGCACATTCGCGCAGCTCACATCACGCGAAGGTGATTACGCAATCATCAAATTGCCTTCTGGAGAAACTCGAAAAGTGCTTCTGACATGCCGCGCAACGGTAGGCGTGGTCGGCAACTCCGACCATGCGCTGGAGCAGAGCGGAAAGGCCGGCCGTTCGCGCTGGCTGGGCCGTCGCCCCCACAACCGTGGTGTTGTCATGAACCCTGTGGACCACCCGATGGGTGGTGGCGAGGGCCGTCAGAGCGGTGGACATCCGCGTTCGCGCACAGGTCTTTATGCAAAGGGCCTGAAGACACGCTCGCCGAAGAAGCATTCTTCGAAGTATATAATTGAAAGAAGGAAAAAATAATTTGATTAATTGAGACAAGTATGAGTCGTTCGCTTAAAAAAGGACCATTTATCAGCGTCAAGCTCGAGAAGAAAGTGGCAGCGATGGAAGAGAGCGGAAAGAAAAGCGTCATCAAGACGTGGAGCCGCGCATCTATGATCTCCCCCGATTTCGTAGGCCACACCTTCGCGGTGCATAACGGCAACAAGTTCATTCCGGTCTATGTGACGGAGAACATGGTGGGCCACAAGCTCGGAGAGTTCGCTCCTACGCGCACCTTCCGCGGCCACGCCGGCAACAAGAAAAAATAATGGCCCGATTCATTAATTCAGAAAAAATAGAATAACATACAATGGGTTTAAGAAAAAGACAATCAGCCGAGGCCATCAAAGAGGCACGCAAGAGCGAATATTTCGCCAAGCTGCATAATGTGCCCTCTTCTCCGCGCAAGATGCGCCTTGTGGTCGACATGATCCGCGGCCAGGAGGCATTCAAGGCTCTCGGAATACTGAAATTTTCCAATAAAGAGGCTTCGCGCAAGGTAGAGAAGCTTCTCCGGTCGGCCATCGCCAACTGGGAACAGAAGAATGAGCGCAAGGCAGAGGCCGGCGAGCTTTATGTCAAGACGGTGTTTGTAGACTGCGCCCCGATGCTCAAGCGTCTTCGTCCGGCTCCCCAGGGTCGTGGCTATAGGATCCGCAAGCGTTCCAATCACGTGACATTGTTCGTGGACACAATTAATAACGAAAAAGCTTAATTTGCAAAGATGGGACAGAAAGTTAATCCAATCAGCAACCGTCTCGGAGTGATCCGCGGTTGGGACTCGAACTGGTATGGTGGAAAGAAATACGGCGACACCCTTCTTGAGGACTCGAAAATCCGTAAATATCTCCGCACTCGTCTTGCAAAGGCAAGCGTTTCGAGAATCATTATCGAACGTACGCTGAAGATGGCCACCGTGACCATCTGCACGTCGCGTCCGGGACTTATTATCGGTAAAGGCGGCAAGGATGTCGACGCCCTTAAGGAGGAGCTCAAGAAGCTCACCGACAAGGAGGTTCAGATCAACATCCACGAGATCAAGCGTCCGGAGCTGGATGCCGAGATCGTGGCTTCGAACATCGCCCGTCAGATTGAGAACAAGGTGGCTTACCGCCGTGCCGTCAAGATGGCTGTCGCCTCGACGATGCGCATGGGCGCCGAGGGCATCAAGGTTCAGGTCAGCGGACGTCTGAACGGCGCCGAGATGGCACGCTCCGAGATGTTCAAAGAGGGCCGCACGCCTCTTCACACACTTCGCGCCGACATAGACTATGCACTTGTAGAGGCTCTCACGAAAGTGGGAATCATCGGTATCAAGGTATGGATCTGCCGCGGCGAGGTTTATGGCAAGAAGGAGCTTGCTCCGGCCTATGCCGTGAATCAGAAAGAGACAGGCCGTCCGCAAGGTGGCCGCAAGGGCGGTTTCCGCAACAAGAAAAACAACAACCGATAAAAAAGATCTAAGATAAAATGTTACAACCTAAGAAAACGAGATACCGCCGTTCGCAGAAGGGCCGTATGAAAGGTGAGGCCCAGAGGGGCAACCAGCTCGCGTTCGGATCTTTCGGCATCAAGACTCTTGATTCGAAATGGATCACGGGTCGTCAGATAGAGGCAGCCCGTGTGGCCGTGACGCGTTATATGCAGCGTCAGGGACAGATCTGGATCCGCATATTCCCCGACAAGCCCATCACCAAAAAGCCTGCCGAGGTCCGAATGGGTAAAGGTAAGGGTAATCCCGAGGGCTTCGTGGCGCCCGTAACTCCGGGACGTATCCTGATAGAGGTTGAGGGCGTACCCTACGATGTAGCCAAAGAGGCACTTCGTCTTGCCGCCCAGAAGCTTCCGGTGATCACCAAGTTTGTGGTTCGCCGCGACTATGATCCGTCACAGAACGTCTAAAACAACCGTTTTCGCCAGCCGTCTTCCGAATTTCCGGAAGACGGAGCGGCGGAGACAGCAAACAAACAGATAAAATGAAAAAGGAAGAAATCAAGGAATTAAGCATTCAGGAGCTGACAGCCCGGATAGAGGTTGCAGAGAAGGCTTATCGTGAATTGAAAGTAGCGCACGCGATCTCTCCCGTAGACAATCCCTCGAAGATCACCAAAGACCGTCGCGAGATTGCCCGCTTGAAGACAGTGTTGCGCCAGAAGGAGATTGCCGCCGCCAAGGAGGCCGCTTCTGCAGTAAAGTAATCCCGGAAAGAATTTTTACAAATGGAAGAGAAAAGAAATTTGAGAAAAGAGAGAATCGGGGTTGTTTCGAGCAACAAATGTGACAAGACGATCACAGTTGAGATCAAGTGGAAAGAGAAACACCCGATTTACGGCAAGTTTGTCAACAAGACAAAGAAGTATCACGCTCACGATGAGAACAACGAGTGTTCCGTAGGCGACACAGTCCGTCTGATGGAAACCCGCCCGCTGAGTAAGACAAAGAGATGGAGACTGGTAGAAATCATCGAAAAAGTTAAGTAATCATGATCCAGACAGAAACCCGTTTGACAGTAGCGGACAACAGTGGCGCCAAGGAAGCGCTCTGTATCCATGTTCTCGGCGGCACCGGTCGTCGTTACGCAAGTGTTGGCGACATCATCGTAGTGTCTGTGAAGAGCACCATCCCGTCGTCTGATGTAAAGAAGGGCACGGTATCGAAAGCCGTTGTAGTGCGCACAAAGAAGGAGATTCGTCGTCAGGACGGCAGCTATATCCGTTTCGATGACAACGCCTGTGTGCTTCTCAATAACGCCGGTGAGATCCGCGGCACGCGTATCTTTGGCCCGGTAGCCCGTGAGTTGCGTGCCACGAACATGAAAATCGTGTCGTTGGCACCGGAAGTACTTTAAACCGTCTTAAACAATAGAAGAAATGGCAAAACTGCATATAAAGAAGGGTGACACGGTCTATGTCAATGCCGGCGACGACAAGGGCAAGACAGGTCGCGTCCTCCAGGTTCTGGTCAAGAAGAACAGAGCCATTGTGGAAGGCGTCAACATCGTGTCGAAGAGCACCAAGCCCAATGCCAAATATCCTCAGGGAGGCATTGTGAAGATGGAAGCCCCGGTGCATATTTCAAATTTGAACGTGATAGACCCGAAATCGGGCAAGCCCACTCGCGTGGGACGTCGTCTGAACGACGCCGGCAAGTTGGTACGTTATTCAAAAAAATCAGGAGAGGAGATTAAGTAATGAGCACAACTCTTAGCAAAGACTATAAGGAAAGAATAGTTCCGGAGCTCACGGAGGAATTCAAATATACCACCGTGATGCAGGTTCCCCGCCTGGAGAAGATTGTAATCAACCAGGGCCTCGGCGCCGCCACACAGGACAAGAAGATTATCGAGACAGCCATCAACGAGCTCACGGCCATCACCGGCCAGAAAGCCGTAGCGACTCTTTCGCGCAAGGATATCTCGAACTTCAAGCTTCGTAAGAAAATGCCTATCGGCGCAATGGTGACTCTTCGTCGCGACAAGATGTATGAGTTTCTGGAGCGTCTGGTAAGGGTTGCCCTTCCGCGAATCCGCGACTTCAAGGGTATCAACTCCAAACTCGACGGCCGCGGCAACTATACGCTCGGCATCACGGAGCAGATCATTTTCCCCGAGATCAACATCGACAATGTTCCGAAACTTCAGGGTATGAACATCACCTTCGTCACATCGGCCAAGACCGATGAGGAAGGCTTCGCTCTTCTTAAGAAATTCGGACTTCCCTTCAAACACGAAAAATAAGAGCTATGGCAAAAGAATCAATGAAAGCCCGCGAAGTTAAGCGTCAGCGCATGGTGGCCAAATATGCCGCCAAAAAGGCGGCCCTCAAGAAGGCAGCCCTCGCAGATGCTGAAGGCAACATCGACTATGAGGCTCTGACGAAGCTCCAGAAGCTTCCGAAGAACGCCTCGAAGGTGCGTCTGCACAACCGTTGCGAAATCACGGGCCGTCCCAAGGGATACATGCGTCAGTTCGGCATTTCGAGGATTCAGTTCCGCGAGATGGCGTCGGCAGGTCTTATACCCGGAGTTAAGAAGGCAAGCTGGTGACCCGACGGTCGCCGGCTGCCTCCGGGTTCCGGACACCAAAGAAAATCAGAAGAGAGTATTAAATATTGTTCAGAGATTCTGAATCAATTTAACAATCAAAAAAATGACTGATCCAATAGCAGATTATCTGACGAGACTGAGAAACGCCATCCGTGCGGGACACCGCGTGGTGGAGATTCCTTCGTCAAAAATGAAAAGGGAGATCACAAAGATCCTTTTCGAACAGGGCTACATCCTGAACTACAAGTTCGAGGAGGGCACTACTCCGCAGGGCACCATCAAGATCGCCCTCAAATATGATCCGGTAGACAAGGTTAACGCAATCAAGAACCTTCACCGCGTATCCCGTCCGGGACTCCGCCAGTACACCGGTTATAAAGACATGCCCCGCGTACTCAACGGACTGGGCATCGCCATCATCTCCACCTCTCAGGGTGTGATGACAAATAAAGAGGCCAAAGAGCGCAAGATCGGAGGCGAAGTATTGTGTTACGTATATTAAAAAGGAGGTATTATGTCAAGAATTGGTAAAGCACCTATCGTGATACCTGCCGGCGTAACCGTACAGGTCAAGGATAATGTAGTGACCGTAAAAGGTCCCAAAGGGGAGCTCACCCAGACGGTGAATCCCGATATCACAGTCAAGGTAGAAGACGGCCATGTAGTGCTCACACGTCCGAGCGACGACCGCGAGCACCGCGCCATGCACGGTCTTTACCGCGCGCTGATCCACAACATGGTAGTCGGCGTGTCGGAGGGCTACAAGAAAGAGATGGAGCTTGTCGGTGTGGGCTACCGCGCCACGGCTACCGGACAGGTTCTTGAGCTTGCCTTAGGCTATTCGCATGCTATCTATATCAAACTTCCGAAGGAGATCAAGGTAGAGGCAAAGACAGAGCGCAACAAGAACCCGCTTATCATTCTCGAGAGCAGCGACAAGCAGCTTCTCGGCCAGGTATGCGCCAAGATCCGTTCGCTCCGCAAGCCGGAACCCTACAAGGGCAAAGGTATCAAGTTTGTAGGCGAGATTATCCGCCGCAAATCGGGAAAGTCAGCTAACGCCAAATAAAAATTGAGGAACTATGATATCCAAGACAGCAAGAAGAAATAAGATAAAAAACCGCATCCGCGGCAAGATTTCCGGCACCGCCACGCGCCCGCGCATGAGCGTGTTCCGCAGCAACAAAGGGATTTACGTTCAGCTGATCGATGATCTGGCCGGCGCCACGCTTTGCGCCGCCTCGTCGAAAGGACTCGAGGGGGGCACCAAGACGGAAGTCGCCGCCAAAGTCGGAAAAGAGATAGCAAAGAGAGCCCAGGAGAAGGGAATCGAGACGGTTGTTTTCGACCGTAACGGTTATCTTTTCCATGGCAGAGTCAAATCATTGGCCGATGCAGCCCGCGAGGGAGGTCTTAAATTTTAAAAAAAATCATGGCAAATAAGAACAACAGAGTAAAGTCCACAAATGATTTGGAATTGAAAGACCGTCTTGTGGCCATCAACCGTGTCACCAAAGTGACTAAGGGAGGCCGTGCTTTCAGCTTTGCAGCCATCGTGGTCGTAGGTAACGAGGACGGTGTGATCGGCTGGGGCCTTGGCAAAGCCAACGAGGTTACGGCCGCCATCGCCAAAGGCGTGGAGACGGCAAAGAAGAACCTTATCAAGGTGCCGGTTCACAAGGGCACTATACCTCATGAGGTAAGCGCCAAGTTCGGCGGCTCGCGTATTTTCCTCAAACCCGCTTCGGAAGGTACCGGAGTGAAGGCCGGAGGCGCCATGCGAGCAGTGCTTGAGAGCGTCGGCATAACCGATGTGCTTGCAAAGTCGAAAGGTTCGTCGAACCCCCACAACCTGGTGAAAGCCACAATAGCCGCTCTCGACGAGCTCCGCAGCCCGATTCAGGTTGCGCAGAACCGCGGCATATCGGTGGCACAAGTGTTTAACGGCAAATAAGAAGTAAGGAAATGGCACAGATAAAAATCACACAGATAAAGAGCCGCATCAACGCTCCGAAAGTGCAGAAACTCACTCTCGATGCCCTTGGCCTTCGCAAGATGCACCATTCCGTAATCAAGGAGGATACGCCTTCGGTGATGGGCATGGTGAAAAGGGTTCACCATTTAGTGGAAGTTACAAAACTCTAAAGACAGAAACGCAATGGAACTACATAATTTACAGCCGGCACCCGGCAGCAATAAGAAGAACAAGCGGATTGGCCGCGGTCCGGGTTCGGGCTTCGGCGGCACAGCGACCCGCGGACACAAGGGCGCAAAATCCCGTTCGGGCTATAAACACAAGGTAGGCTTCGAAGGAGGCCAGATGCCTTTGCAGCGTCGCGTGCCTAAATTCGGATTCAAGAACATCAACCGCGTGGAATACAAGGCCATCAACCTTGATGCTCTTGAGGCGCTCGCCGCCGCTTCCAATCTGACAAAAGTCACGGTGGACGATCTTCGTCAGGCCGGTCTCGTTTCGAAGAAAGCGCTTGTAAAAGTGCTCGGCAACGGCTCTCTGAGCCATGCCCTCGAGGTTGAGGCCCAGGCGTTCTCGAAGTCGGCCGAGGAGGCCATCAAGGCAGCCGGCGGAAGCGTAATCAAAAAATAATGACAATTTACAATGGGATTTACTAAAACAATAAAGAATATCTGGAGCGTAGAGGATCTTCGCAAGCGCATCGGCATCACGCTGCTGCTCGTGATAATCTATCGCTTCGGATGCTACGTGGTTCTGCCGGGAATCAATCCCGACGAGCTGATGGCGCTCAAGAATTTCACTGCCGACGGCCTGATGCAGCTTCTCGATATGTTCTCGGGAGGCGCATTCTCCCAGGCATCAATCTTCGCGCTCGGAATCATGCCCTATATCACGGCATCGATCGTGATCCAGCTTTTGGGAATGGTGCTTCCGGCGTTCCAGAAGATGCAGCGGGAGGGTGAGAGCGGACGAATGAAGCTCAACCAGTATACCCGTTATCTAACAGTGCTTATCCTTGTGCTCCAGGGTCCTGCCTACCTCATGAACCTGAAATATCAGGTGCAGGCAGCGGGTGGCCACGTGGAGATGGGTATCTGGACCATTATGTTCATGACCATCGTTCTTGCCGCCGGTTCCATGTTCATCATGTGGCTCGGCGAGCGCATTGACCAGAAGGGAGTCGGCAACGGTATCTCGTTCATCATCCTTATCGGTATCATCGCGCGTCTTCCCGAGGCTTTCATCCAGGAGTTCACCGGACGTCTGATGAACTCACAGGGAGGCGGTCTTGTTATCTTCCTGATCGAGATCATCATCCTGCTCGCAGTGATTGCCGGAGCCGTGCTGCTCGTGCAGGGCACGCGCAAAGTGCCCGTGCAGTATGCGAAGCGCGTAGTCGGCAACAAACAGTATGGCGGCGCACGCCAGTATATTCCCTTGAAGGTGAATGCAGCCGGCGTGATGCCTATCATCTTCGCGCAGGCGATTATGTTTATCCCTGTAACGCTGGTAGGCTTCAGCACGAACCATACAGGTTTCTTCGGAGCCATGACCGATATGTACGGATTCTGGTATAATCTAATCTACTTCCTGATGATTGTCGCCTTTACATATTTCTACACGGCAATCACGGTTCGTCCGGCCCAGATGGCCGAGGATATGAAGCGCAACAACGGCTTCATCCCCGGTATCAAGCCCGGCAAGCCGACAGTGGATTATCTGGATTCGATCATGTCGCGCATCACTCTGCCCGGCTCCATATTCCTGGGCATCGTGGCCATTCTTCCGGCCATCGCCCATATATGCGGCCTGAACAGAAACTTCGCGTCGTTCTTCGGAGGAACATCGCTTCTGATTCTCGTGGGTGTAATTCTCGACACGCTCCGTATCATCGAGGGCCATCTCCTTATGCGTCATTACGACGGCCTGATGAAAGACGGACGTATCAAGGGGCGCACCACCGGAAGCGGAGCCTTCTAAGATTGTAACTCGTTTGCTAATTTGAAATGATTTATATCAAGACAGCTGAAGAGATAGAGAGAGTAAGGGCGGCATGCGACCTCGTAGGGCGCACGCTCGGGGAGATGGCCCGCTGGGTCGCACCCGGAGTGACCACCCTGAAGCTCGACACTATCGCAAGAGAGTTTATCCTCGACAACGGGGGTAAACCCTCCTGCCTCGGCTATCACGGTTTTCCGGGAACCCTCTGCATAGAGGTGAACGAGACCGTGGTTCACGGTTTTCCGTCGGACTATGTGCTCCGCGAGGGGGACATAGTCGGACTGGACTGTGTGGCCGAACTCGATGGATTTCACGGCGACAGTTGTTATACATTCGCAGTCGGCGAGATACCGGAGGCGACGGCAAGGTTGCTCAAGGTGACCAAGGAATCGCTCTATAAGGGAATCGAAGCCGCAAAGGCCGGAAAGCGCATAGGGGATATCTCCAATGCAATCCAGACCTATTGCGAGCATAATGGCTACAGCGTTGTCAGGGAGATGTGCGGACACGGCATAGGCAAGAGCATGCATGAGGATCCCGAAGTGCCCAACTACGGCCGCCGGGGTATCGGCCCGCTTCTGAAGCCCGGAATGTGTATCGCCATCGAACCGATGATCAATCTTGGCAGCAAGAACATAGTGATCTGCGGAGACGGATGGCAATGCCGCACGAAGGACCGCAAGCCTTCGGCGCATTTCGAACACACAATAGCCATTACTGAAACCGAACCCGATATACTGACAACTTTCCGCTATATCGAGGAAGCTCTCGCGGATAAATCAAAACAATAATAAAATATATGGCAAAACAGGCTGCAATAGAACAGGACGGAGTAATTCTGGAGGCATTGTCGAACGCAATGTTCAAAGTCGAGCTTGAGAACGGCCATGAGATCACGGCCCACATCTCAGGCAAGATGAGAATGCACTATATCAAGATTCTGCCCGGCGACAAGGTAAAGGTCGAGATGTCGCCCTACGACCTTAGCAAAGGAAGAATCTCATTCAGGTATAAATAAAAGCAACTTTCAGCAAATAAAACCCAAAGATATGAAAGTAAGAGCATCAGTGAAGAAACGCAGCGCAGACAGCAAGCTGGTCCGTCGCAAAGGACGTCTTTACGTAATCAACAAAAAGAATCCCAAATTTAAAACCCGTCAAGGATAATACGCCGGCGGCGTGAAAATGCTCGCAAAGCCCTCTGAAAGGGGCAAAAATGGGTGTTTTCGTGCTGTTACGTCAAAATTTCGCGATAAAATTTTAATTTTGACGGCATGATTATTAACTTTGCAAAAAATTTGTATAGTACAATATGGCAGTAAGAATCGTCGGCGTAGATTTGCCGCAGAATAAAAGGGGCGAGATAGCCCTGACTTACATCTTCGGCATAGGCCGGAGCGCCGCCAACTCCATTCTGAGTAAAGCAGGAGTTGACAGAGACATCAAGGTAAAAGACTGGACCGACGCCCAGGCGGCAGCCGTGCGTGAGGTGATCCAGCGCGACTACAAGGTGGAGGGAGATCTTCGCACCGAAATACAGTTGAACATCAAGCGTCTGATGGACATCGGCTGCTATCGCGGCATCCGTCACCGTATTGGCCTTCCCGTGCGCGGCCAGAGCACCAAGAACAACGCCCGCACACGCAAGGGACGCAAGAAAACAGTCGCTAACAAGAAGAAAGCTACTAAGTAAATAAATTAAAGTATGGCAAAAAAGACAGTCGCAGCGAAAAAGAGGAATGTAAAGGTAGATGGCCAGGGCCAGCTGCATGTGCATAGCTCTTTCAACAACATTATTGTGTGTCTGGCCAACAGTGAGGGTCAGGTGATATCCTGGTCTTCCGCGGGCAAGATGGGCTTTAGAGGCTCTAAGAAGAACACACCGTACGCCGCTCAGATGGCCGCGCAGGATTGCGCCAAGGTTGCTTATGATCTGGGTCTGCGTAAGGTTAAGGCCTACGTCAAAGGTCCGGGCAACGGTCGCGAGAGCGCTATCCGCACCGTTCACGGCGCAGGAATTGAGGTGACCGAGATCGTAGACGTCACTCCGCTTCCGCACAACGGATGCCGTCCTCCGAAGAGAAGAAGAGTCTAAGAGACTGATTTGAATCAGATTTTCGCAAGTCGGAAAAACAGATTAAGAATCAAGAGTCCGCAAAGCCTTGTCCTGAATGCGAATAGACCGTCTGCAACACTTTCTCTCGACGGTCGCGGCTGCGCTAAGGGACATCCGGCTCAAGGGCCGCTTTAATTAATACAAAAAAGAAATGGCAAGATACACAGGACCAAAAACAAAGATCGCCCGCAAATTCGGCGAGCCGATCTATGGCGATGACAAAGTTCTGGCAAAGAAAAATTATCCGCCGGGACAGCATGGCGCCAACCGCCGCCGCAAGACCTCAGAGTATGGTCTGCAGCTGCGTGAGAAACAGAAAGCAAAATACACCTACGGAGTGCTGGAGCGTCAGTTCCGTAACCTCTTTGAGAAGGCAGCCCGCACCAAAGGCATTACGGGTGAGGTTCTCCTTCAGCTTCTCGAGAGCCGTCTCGACAACGTGGTCTACCGTCTGGGCATAGCCCCGAGCCGTCCGGCCGCACGTCAGCTTGTGCTCCACAAACACATCACAGTCAACGGCCGCCCCGTAAACATTCCTTCCTACAAGGTTGTCCCCGGCGATGTAGTTGCAGTGCGTGAGAAGTCGAAATCTCTTGAAGTGATAGCCGACAGCCTTGCCGGCTTCAACCACAGCAAATATCCATGGATCGAATGGGATGAGAGCGTAAAGGGCGGCAAGTTCCTGCATCTCCCGCAGCGTGAGGACATCCCCGAGACAATCAAGGAGCAGCTGATTGTCGAGTTATATTCTAAATAATAAACACTGAATACCCATGCCAATTTTAGCATTTCAAAAACCCGATAAGGTGATCATGCTTGAATCGAGCGAATCGTTCGGAAAATTTGAATTCCGTCCGCTCGAGCCGGGTTATGGCCAGACAATAGGCAACGCCCTGCGCCGGATTCTTCTTTCGTCGCTCGGCGGTTTCGCCATTTGTTCGATCCGAATCGAAGGAGTTGCACATGAACTCGACACCATTCCCGGAGTCAAGGAAGATGTGACCAACATCATCCTGAATCTGAAACAGATCAGGTTCAAGCAGCTTACAGAGGACCATGACACGGAGAGAGGCACTGTGAACGTTACGGGCACGGATGTGTTCACTGCAGGCGACTTGGGTAAGGTTCTTTCCGGATTCGAAGTGTTGAATCCCGATCTTGTGATCTGTCACCTCGACTCATCGGCAAGTTTCCAGATGGATTTCACAATCAACAAGGGTCGCGGCTGGGTTCCGGCCGACGAGAACAGAGAGCTTCTCAGCGGTGCTGAACTCAATGAGATAGCCATCGACTCGATCTATACCCCTATCAAGAATGTGAAATATGCCGTCGAGAACTACCGTGTGGAGCAGAAGACAGACTATGAGAAACTCGTGATCGAGGTTACCACCGACGGGTCGATTCCACCGAAGGAGGCTCTTAAGGAGGCAGCCAAGATACTGATTCAGCATTTCATGATGTTCAGCGACGAGAAAATCACGCTCGAAGCTCCTCAGGAGGATACTCCCGAGGAATTCGACGAGGAAGTTCTCCATATGCGTCAGTTGCTTAAGAGCAAGCTCGTTGACATGGATCTTTCGGTCCGTGCCCTCAACTGCCTCAAGAGCGCTGAGGTGGAGACTCTTGGCGAACTGGTGGTTTTCAACAAGAACGATCTGTTGAAATTCCGCAATTTCGGAAAGAAATCGCTCAGCGAACTCGACGAGCTTCTTGAGAAGCTTCACCTTTCCTTTGGAATGGATATTTCAAAATACAAATTAGATAAAGACTAAGAGACAATGAGACATAATAAAAAATTCAACCATCTCAGCCGCAAGAAGGGACACCGCGAGGCACTTCTGTCGAATCTCGCGATCGCTCTTATCCAGCATAAGAGAATCTTCACGACGGTGGCAAAAGCCAAGGCTCTCCGTGTGTACGCCGAGCCTCTGATCACAAGGTCGAAGAAGGACGATATGGCAAATCGCCGTCTCGTGTTCGCCTATCTGCAGAATAAGGATGCCGTGAAGGAGCTTTTCGGAGTTATCGCCGAGAAAGTTGCCGAGCGTCCCGGAGGTTATCTCCGTATTCTCAAGACCGGCCATCGTCTTGGTGACAATGCCGAGATGTGTATGATTGAGTTTGTGGACTTCAACGAGAACATGCTTGAGGCAGCCGCACCTAAGAAAGCGAAGACCACGCGTCGTTCGCGCTCGAAGAAAGCCGCCGCACCCGCCGAGGCTCCTGCAGCCGAGGCACCCAAAGCTGAAGCTCCTGCAGAAGAGCCCAAAGCCGAAGCTCCCGCAGCCGAAGAACCCAAAGCTGAGTAATTCCCGCTTAAAGGAAAACAGAGCAAGCCGCTTGCGGATTGCCTCCTAATAGAACAAAGGTGCTCCCGAAACTTCGCGTTTCGGGAGCGCCTTTGTTTTTATTAAAAATCTTGCTCTTAATGGAAATAATTGCGAATAATTAACTAAATTAGCAAATCTTAGCTAATATTGCTAAAGTAGCTAAGATAGCTAAGATAGCTAAGATAGCTAAAATAGCTAAAATAGCTAAGGTTGCTAAGGTTGCTAAGATAGATAAAATAAGAATAATCAACTCTAAACCTAAAAATCATGAATCCTGATGATTTTGCTAAATCAAAAACCAGCTATAGAAAGCTGTTTGTTTTTCAGAAATCGGAGGCCATTTATGATCTGACTTATCATTTCCTCCAGGGACATATAGCAAAATCCGATCGGACTTACGACCAGATGCTTCAGGCAGCTCGCTCCGGCAAACAGAACATTGTTGAAGGGAGATCCGATTCGGCGTCTTCTGCTGAAATGGAGATTAAATTATTCGGTGTTGCAAAGGGCAGCCTGCATGAACTGCTCAATGATTACCTCGACTATATGCGCACCAGAAGAATTGCGATATGGGATGACAAACATTCCAGATATTCATCTTTGCTAACAACTTGCAAAACACATAATGATACCGCTTACTATACTTCCCTGATGCCTAAAATGGATGATGAGGAATATTGCAACCTGATGCTAACTCTGATTTACCAGACCATTTCGATGCTTGATAAAATGATTGATAAGGTCAAATCCGACTTCCTTAAGAATGGCGGCATCAAGGAGCAGATGTACCGTGCTCGCCTAAATTATCGAAACAACAATCCCACCAATCACTGAATGAATTTGTGCGTTGGATTCTATGAGCGATAGAAATCCTTCTGTTCGCATATTTGCTTCATGGGCATCTCACCCTTAGAACTCTTCCTTTGGATTATGAAACCGGCTAAAATCAATTGCTGCCATAATCTTTAATTATTACTGTCCGCTAAACTTTTGAGGTCAACTGAAAATTAGGGCTGATTCC
>URNY01000013.1 GCA_900549375.1 uncultured Bacteroidales bacterium
ACGGAATCAGCCCTAATTTTCAGTTGACCTCAAAAGTTTAGCGGACAGTAATAATTATTAATCGCCCACCATTGCGTACAACTTTCGTAAAACATTCAAAGTGGGTTCCGATTACAATATTCTCATTATCAGTTCGGATGCACAAACGTGCATGGCAAGATATGTCGTATGCAGCACAAAATAAGATTTGCTGCACACGACCCTTGCCATTGCATGGAGCCGGTATTTCTCCAAAGTCGAAATACCCACGATGAAACCTACGGTTGGCAATCCCACACCACCCACTAAATTTTATCCCAGAAATGAAACAGAACTTTAATCAGGGCGGACGGCCTCACAAGATAAATCCGTCTGTCCACCGCTACGTCGTGAGATTCGACGCGGCGGAGAACACGGTATTCCTGTCCCTTTTCGATAAATCAGGAGCCGTCAACAAGGCAGCTTTCATAAAAAGTGTTCTACTCGGAAAACCTTTCAAGGTTTTTGTGGTCGATGAAAATACACGGATTTTCATTGATAAACTATCCTCTCTCAATTCCCACTACCGCACATTGGTGGTGGATTACGATACTCTTGTAAGGACATTACGGGAGAACTTCACTGAGAAGAAAGCCATGAGCGCATTATACCGATTGGAACAGGTTACCATTGACCTTGTGAAAACTAACCGCGAAATTGTCGCGATAGCGAACCGCTTTGATGCCTATTGGAGACGCGACAGCAATGATTAAACAATAATGTGTGTCATTACACTCATTAGTAGTTATTTGGTCATTCTAATCAAGTGTAATGACACACTCTTATTACTTTTTTATTCCATACTGCCGGAGCTTGTAATCAAGTGTTGAACGACCTATCCCTAACAGCCTTGCCGCTTGGGATTTATTCCCTTCTGCCTGTCGCAATGCGGCGATGATTTTGGATTTCTCCCTTTCCGGCTCCTGCAATCGCAGACTTGTGTCAGGTTCAGGCGCCGACTGGCTGAAATTCAGATCGGATGCGGTTATGACATCATCTGATGTGTGGAAAGCGGCGAAAAGGATTACATCTTTCAGCTCCCTCACGTTGCCGGGCCACTGATGAAGTTTGAGGGCTTTTGTTGCAGAAACATCGAGCCGTTTTCTATCATGTTCTGTTTTATGAGCATAGAGGGTCAGAAAGTAATCCGACAAGGATTCTATATCTTCGGTTACCTCTCTCAGCGGCGGTACGGAAATATCCACCTGACGGAGAATGTAAAAGAGGTTGGGACGGAATCTCTTTTCAGATACCATCTTCAGCAACTCCGGCTCTGCGGTGCATATCACCCGGACATCGGGATGCTCGTTTTCAAGGATGTGCAGCAGTACCGATTGTTTGTCAAACGTCAGCAACTGCACGTTTTTGATGATGATTGTTCCGCCATCGGCTTTCTTGAAATATCCTTCCATGCGGTTGTATATCTCACTGCGGAGCGTTGTCGGGTCATGCTGACCCACGAGTGCCGCGCCTCCCGCTTCGATGACCGTGCATGGTTTTTGGGCGCGGGAACTGTGGAGATAGATCTGTTTTGCAATCTGTTCCTTGCCTGTGCCACATTCTCCGAAAATTATGGCGTTGGCGTTAGTGGCGGCAATAGCCCTTATGGACTTTTCTATGTGCCTGAACGCCTCGCTTTGCCGTGGAATAAGGTCATCGGTAAGCGTCAGCACCACCTTTTCAGGTCTGGCATACTTGCCGACGGTTTCGATGAGTTGCTTGTCAATAGCCGGACGCTGTATCACATCCACGGCACCGCCATCGCGCATCACCGAGAGAAGATCCACGGCATTCAGGTTATCCACTATGGCAATCACGGGGAATTTGTAACCCTCGCGCTTTTGCCAGTTAACTAACTCTTGTGCTGTGCCGTGGGCGAATTTCATCGCCGTTACCACGACCGCGCCGGGCGGCAGTTTCGCCACCTCTTCTTTTGCAGCCTCCATTGTATCAACGGCTATCGGCTCGTATCCAACCCGCGTTAGCAGGCTCGACATAAGCCGACGGTCGGATTCGGAGGCATCTACAATAAGGATCTTGTTCATGTTTATAAATATTGCTTATCTACGACAAAGGCAGGTTTCCCTGCCTTTGCCTACATGAGTTTTTATGCCAATTACCTTCCTGTTGATATAAGATATTCTGTCTTTTTTATTTCATAAGTGGAATATGCCTCAGAATATCGGTCTTTACTCTGTTGAAAAAGTGTCTGGGCTTCGAGCAAATCACTCATGGTGGAAATGCCCGCTTTGTAGTAGTTTTCATTAAGACGGAGATTCTCGGCTGCCTGTTCAATTGATTTTTTTGCAAGTATAGCCTGTTGGTAGGCATTGCATAGATCATTTTGAGATTTACGCATCCTGATTACCAACTGTTCCTGCCCGTCGTTGAGTTGCGTTATGGCATTTTCACAGGCAAGTTTCTGTTTTTTCATCGTATGCGGAGCTTTCCATGAAATAGGGATTGAAACCGTTACAAGACCCATGAGTGAATTTTGCGACGGGCCCATGAAATTCTGGAACATATATCCGCCACTTATGGACACAGTAGGCAAAAATTCTCCGAGCGTTATTTTCTTCTGCAAGCGTGCAGCCTCAACGCTTTTGTCAAGCAGTCTGTATTCTGTCGTAGCCAAAACCGCATCACCGTGATTGACAAAAAGAGATTCTGGCGATTCAAGAGGATGTTCCATGTCGATTGCCAGTTCCAAAGAATCCGTATCCAAACCCATACATTGCGCCAGAAGCATTTTCAGAACACCGATATTGTTTTCCGCATCAATATATGCGCTTCTATTATCATTAAGGCGAAGATTAACCTGTAATAAATCATTCGGCTTTGTAATGCCTGCTTTCACGGCATTGGCGACTTCGCGTTGTATAGTATCAAGAAGGCAACGGGCACTTTCAAGAGTATGCACTTTTTCCGTCAGAGCCACAATCTGCCAATAATATTGGTCAACGGTCAGTCTGACTTCATTGGCGGTCTGGATACGCTGTATTTCACGGATCTCAACTCCGAGTTTAGCCATCTTGTAGCCATTGAATATCCTTCCTCCGGCATATATGGGTAATGAAGCCATCGCATTCGCATACCACCCACCGTCAAGCATCTCCATTGATTGAGGCCCCATATCCATTTTTATCATGTAATCGCTGGCTTTCATTCCACCGCCTCCGACCGACAATGAAGGAAAGAAATTGGCAAGTGCCTCTTTCTTTCCCTGCATGGCAGACAAGGCATCGTTGTTTGCCATTTTTATACGGGCATTGTGAGCCAATGCCATGTCGCGACATTCGCCAAGATTATATCTCTTTTGTGCCGATGCCGTTACTGCCAGCACCAGTGATATTATTAAAAGTAATTTTTTCATTTCTGTCTATGTATTTTCCAATAAATTACCGGAAGGACGGTTACAACGAGTATCAGCGCGCCGATTCCTCCGAAAAGGATAGTGATTCCGACGGGCTTCCACATGGCTGAGCCGGAGATTATCATCGGCACAACACCAACCGCAGTAGTTACCGTTGTAAGGAAAATCGGCACCATTCTCCGCTTGCCGGCTTCCAATGCCGCCTCGCGTGGAGTCTTGCCATTTTTCAATCCATCTTCAGCGTGTTCAAATATCAGGATTTCATTGCGCATGATAAGCCCCATTAGAGTAATAAAGCCGAATATTGTTGTCAATCCCATTGTTGTCTGGGTTGAGAACAGACCGAACATGGCACCCGGCACAAATAAAAGTACGGCAAACATACATACCAGAGTCAGCGCGTAACTCTTGAAATTGAACAGCAAAAAGAAGAAGATAATAATCATGGCTATACCAAGCCCGGCACCGAGCTGTGGCAGGCTTTCATTATCATTTTCAATCTCTCCGCCGATTTCGGTAGTCACATCTTGCGGCAGACGTATGTTCTCACTGACATATTTTTGCAAATCAGGCACGATTTCTTCTGCCATCATTGTGCGTGGCAGTTCAGCCGTTACTGTCAGGCATCTCACACCATTACGGTGGACTATTTTCGATTCGCTCCATTTTGGGGAAACCTGAGCAATTTGCCTTAAAGGTACTGTCTTCGCCGAGGTCATCGGCTGGACAGGCAAATTGTCGAATTTGTCAAAATCGGCATTGCCCCAGCTTTTGTCCTTGAGAACCACCGGCAATCCATAATCGTCCTCCCAAATTGTGGTCACAAAACGGTCATTTGTATGCGACATAAGTTGCAGCGACGTGGTCTGACGGTTCAACCCCAGACGGGATGCTGCTTTTTCATCAAGCGTTACCTCCACAACCGGTTCAGGCTGCTCAAAGTCGGTGCGCACCCAAAGTAAATCAGGGTTCTGACGCATATACTGCATCAGATGGTCTGCGGCATAGTGCAGGGAATCAGGATTATCACCGTAAAAACGGAATTCCAATGCTTGAAACACTTGCGAATCAAGCTGTTTGAACTTAACAAAAGCATTTGGGAAAGCCTCCGACAGTTTTTCAGTGTATTCATCCACAAGTTCAACTGTTGCATCATTGGATATAGTGTTTACAATAAACTGCGCGAAATTCTTTCCACCCTGTTTCGGAGTATAGGAGGCTTGAAAACGAGGGGAAGCACACCCTTTGAACGATGTTATTGCCTTAACCCTCTCATCTTTGCTCAATACATTATAAACGGAATCAGTCACAGCCACTGTTTCCGCCAGCCCGGTTCCTTTAGGCAGATATATTTCGACCGCAAACTGGTCCCGTTCCGAACAAGACATCATTCTCTTCTTTATTCCTCCGGCGAAGAAAAGCGTCGACAGCATCAGGGCGGCTGCAATTCCGAGCGTCAGCCACGCATGGGCGAATACCCATTCAAGAAGTCTGTCATATGCCTGCTGAACATAGTCTGTGATTGTTTTCTTTCCCTCCTTGCGGTTCTTTTTCTTAATTAGAATAACCGCGAGAATAGGCACGACAACCATAGCGACAAAGAGTGAGGTCATCAGGTTTATTGCTATAGTAATCGGGAAGTCATGCAAAAAATCTCCTTTCTGGCCGGTGCAGGTAATCAGAAGCGGGAAGAAAATAGCGCTGATGCAGGCTGTGGCCAGAAGCATGGCAAGAAAATACTCCGACACGCTTTTACAGGCTGCGTGCCAACGGCTGTAACCTTTATTGAGATATTCAAGATAACCGTCAATTACAATGACCGAGTCGTCCACCACCATGCCAAGCACTACAATCATCGCGGCAAGCGTTATGGTATTCAACGGTATGCCCACAAGATACATGATGCCCAATGATATGAATGTAGTCACCGGAATGGCTGTGGAGGCTACAAGTGCAGAGCTTATCGGAAACAGAATCATCATCATCAGAATGATTACAGCCATTGATATGAACAGGTCGCGGAGAAAAGAATTGACACTGGCGTTTACAACTCCGGCCTGATCGCTTATGCAGTCAATAACCACATCTTCCGGCAATGATGTCGCCTTTATTTCAGCAAGCATCTTTTCAACATCTTTGCCATATTGCACGATATTGTTTCCCGCAAGCATCTCCATCGAGATTATGACACAGCGGTTGCCATTGTATTCTATATAGCCCCCGGTCAGGTCATATCTACGGGTCACAGATGCGATATCCCTTATTCTGACCACATGATTGCCGCCATCGCTGTATATTATCTGATCCGCTATTTCATCTTCGCCTTTTAATGATGGGCTTACATGGATAGGGGTATCGTTGCTCCAACCTCCAAGACTGCCGCTGACAGTCGTAATTCCCTGTCCTGACAACACATCTATAATTACCTGCGGGCTAATCCCGTATTCTGAAAGGCGGTTGTAATCCACGTTTATCACAATCTGTTCTTTTAGATTGCCCAAAACCCGCACGTTGGAGACCGACGGTAGTTGTCTTAACCTGTCGCCGATAAGTTCACAGTATTTGTCAAGCTCCCGATAGCTCCGGCTGTCGCTTTCCACCGCGACCAGCAATGCCGAAGTGTCTCCGAACTCATCATTTACAACCACATCCACCACTCCTTTGGGCAATGAGGATTTGAAACTGTTGAGTCCGTGCTTTATCTTGCTCCACACCTCATCCTTATTGGATACATCGTCATTCAGTTCAACCATTACGCTGCAAAGCCCGTTCTGGCTGGTGCTGACGGTCTTAGCCCTGTTGACCTCCTTGAATGTGAACAAATATCTTTCAAGAGGCTTTACCAATTGTTCCTCCACTTCCTCGCTTGTAGCACCGGGATATATCCCTACAACAACCCCTGTCCGCAGAGTAAAATCGGGAAATTCCGCTTTGGGCATTTTGTCCAGCCCATAAATACCCAGAATTGCCATAAGACCGACAATCAGGAGTGTGATGCGATAGTTGTGCATCAGCCATGCCACCCATCTGCTGTTCTTTTCTTTCTTCATAATGTGATGACTTTGCTTCCCTCGCTTAGTTTTTGCATACCGCGGACTATCAAGGAGTCATTCTCGTTGATGCCGGATATTATTTCTATTCTCGAACCGTGCGTCCTCCCGGTATTGACATCGAATCTTTTGGCAACGCCATCCTTTTTTATCCAGACATACAATGTCTCACCGGCACCTTTCATAATTGCTGTCACCGGCACTGTCAAGACATTCGGACAATTATTCTGGAATATCACTTCGCATAACATTCCGGGCAAAATTTCATGAGAGGGATTGTCAACCTCAATGCTGACGCTGTAAGTGTGTGTCATTAAATCACTTTGCACGTTCTTAGCTATCCGACCGCCAAGAAATTTTCTTTTGCCGAGTGCATCTACGGTTATTGTTGACGGGGTGTCAGACTTAATGTCGCCTATTTCTTTTTCAGGAACGGAAACATTTACTTTTACCGTGTTTATATCCACTATCGTGACAATAGGCTGACCCGGCATTACAGTTTCTCCAGCCTGAACCATCTTTTGCCCGATCGTGCCGTTCACGGGCGAATAAAGCCGGCAATCGTTAAGGTTTTTATTTGCGATGTCATACGCTGCCTGGGCCTGTGCAAGTTTGCTTTGCGCCTCTACCCATTGTATTTCAGGCAGACTGTTTGTGTCGTGCAAAAACTTCATGCGGTCGTAGGCATCACGGGCTTGCGCCAATACTGCTTCAGCCGACTTGAGAGCTTTCCGCATCGTTGATGGATCAATTTCTGCCAGAAGCTGACCCTTGCGGACTTCCTGCCCTTCATTTACCGTCACCTTCAATATGGTTCCGGCTGTCGGAAAACTTACTGCCGAGGTACTGGCAGCTTCGGCCTGTCCGACAAATGTCGTTGTCAAACAGGCGTTATCCTTAGCTAAAATCTCAGTTGAGACTTTTATTGAAGGTGCATCTTTCTTTTCTGTCTTATTGCTGCAAGAACCAAGCAATACTGCCGGTATGAGCCATAAAATAAAGTTTGAACATCTCATGTCATTATTGTTTTTGGGCGCAAAATTCTCTATTTTCCATTATTCATTAGTGTCCTGAATTGACAAAATAGTAATCCAATTAGGTATATATGGCAAAAAAGGACACTCCAAAGGCGGTTAAAGACACTAAAAAACGCTAAATTTGCAACCTGTAAAACCCGCATTATATGGACAACAAGGACAAAATACACTATTCCGACGGGGATATAGCCCTGCTTACCGACATCAATGATCTGTCGGAATTTAACGGTATAAAGTCTGATTCATATCTGTTCCTTGCCTGTCGCAAAGGCAGATTACAGATAGATATAAACGGCAACCCCCATACCATAAAGGAAGGTGAGAGGCTTACGGTGTTGCCCCAGAATTTCATTGACAACATTCTTGTGAGCGTGGATGCTGACATCGTGATGTTGCGGCTGTCTGGCCGAATCGTGTCTGATCTCATGCGTGAGCATATTGACAAATGGAACCGCATGATATATATATGCAAGGCTTACCGTATGTCAACGGTAAAGAATCTGGAGGATCAGATGCAATTCTATTACCGTCTTATCCTGTCTAAAACAATGAATCCCTCGCAGGGTTATCATAAAGAGATAGTGCGGTCAATAATAAAAGCCATTTTGCTTGAAATGCTGTCAAATATGGAATCGGATCAGTGTCAGTCTGTGGAGGGCGAAAGCAAGATACAATTCCAGTTCAACCGTTTCCTTCAGATGTTGTCGAACGAAGACATAAAGCATCGGCTTATCGACTTTTATGCTGACAAATTATGCCTGTCTGCCAAATATCTGTCTGTCATATGCACGAAAGTCAGTGGAAAGTCTGCAAGGCAGTGGATTGATGAATATACAGTCGAGGACATACGGTACCATCTGTTCAACACGGATTATTCAATAAAGGAGATAGCATACCGTTTAGGCTTTGAGAACCTTTCTTTCTTTGGCAAATATGTCAAACGGCATTTTGGAAAATCTCCATCGGAACTGCGGACTGCAAGAAACAAAAATAAATGATTAAAAATATCAAAGCTATATTTTTCGATATCGACGGGACTTTGGTTCCGTTTGGTACGCATAAGATACTCGAATAGTTTATATTGAAATTTTTAATTCTGGCAACATATAAAAGGGCAGCGACTGAGTTTTCTTCAATCACTGCTTTTTGTTCATAATTTAATAGATTATTTATTTCCGAGGTTGAGGGTGTCGCGTATGGCATTCATATCCCGGAGGATAGAGGAGTCGAGGACGCGGGCGTAACGCTCGGTCATTTTGACGCTGGCGTGACCGAGCATCTTCGATACGTTTTTGAGGCTCACTCCTTGCGAGAGGCAGAGAGTGGCGTAAGTATGGCGGGCGGTGTGCATGGTCAGGTGCTTGTTGATTTTGCAGATGGTAGCAATCTCTTTCAGATACCGGTTCATCACCTGATTGCAGGGTATCGGAAGCAGAACACCTTTCTTGGCCGCTTTCTTGTCGCCCTGATATTTCTCAATGATGGCGAGAGGGACATCAAGCAGTGGAATGTTGCTCATCTGCTTTGTTTTCTGCCGGGGTTTGCGTATCCATTTGTTGCCGTCATTATCAGTTATGATATGGTCTTCTGTCAGTTGAGATACATCAGTAAAGGCAAGTCCCGTGAATGCCGACATCAGAAACATATCCTTGATTACTTCAAGGCGTTTACTTCCGGGATTACAGTTATATATACGGTCAACTTCTTCCAAAGTGAGAAACTCCGGTTCTGTCGGTTCCTCCCGGAATTTTATTCCGGCAAACGGATCTTTCTGAATCCAGTCGTTGGCAAGGCAACGGTTGGTTATCTTTTTCAGAGCCTTCATGTAGCGGATGAGAGTGTTCTGGCATAGGTCTTTCTCTGTCTTGAGATAAACCTCGTAAGCGCGGATTACTTCGCCCGTGAAATCAGACAGCGGGAGGTCATCAACACCATATTTGTGCTTGATGAGTTCGCCGAGGTAACGTTTCATAGTCTCATAGCGTCTCCACGTTATCTCCACAAAGTCCTTGCCGATAAGTTGCTTTGCCTCGTCGTTATGTTCCTGTATGACTTGTAGGATTGTGCGCTCCTGTTTACGCACCTGTCCGACGCCATAGAATCGCTGCTGAACAATCAGAGGATTGATTTCAGCCCCCGTCTGCTGGAGTTCTGTAACAATCTGATGGATACGGATGCGTGCATCCTCAATGAAGCGGTTAAGGTCAACAGCTGCTGTGCTCGTGCCTTTGGCGCGTTCTTTCGACTGGTCCCACAGGTTTGGGAGGATACTTTTGCGGATATTATTCTCCACACGCTGACCGTCAACGGTGATTCGCATAGCGACTGACGCCTCGCCGTTCTTAAGCAGTTTTGCCTTTTTCAAGAAAAAGGACACACGGAAATTGGTTTTACTTCTCATTACCAAAATCTTCTGTTTTGAGGTTGATGACGCGGTGGAGTAATTCGGGCATATTTATTTGCTGATAAACAATTGAAACATAACATCTAAACGCTATTCTAGTGGAGATGGTTCGGTAAGAAGATTCGCTCCACCGATTGCTCCACCAGCGTTTCAATCGTGCTATCCTATAAATATGTTGAAGAACTCCAGCCATGTCAATGTTCTTGTTAATTATCTCTTCACAGAGAGAACTAAATGAGAAGTAGGCAAGTTGCATGATAACAGCGAAATAGCATCCTCCAATTCCTGCATTGTGCCACTCTATCCACCCGGTTCGCGATTGCTCACCCGATGGGTTGGTGGAGAATGAATGATTTACACAGCCCTATAAACGCACAAAACACCGAATATCTCTGATATTCAGTGTTTTGTATCGCCTTTCGGCTTTAGGTTGTGGTGCCAACGGCAATATAAATGTTAAATTATTATCAATCGGATTAAATTCAATTATATACTAATACACTGATATTAAGCCGAATTAAACAATTTTCAATTTAGGCGGATAGCGGCTGTTTTAGAAATTATAGTGACTATTGTAGTGACTATTCAGGAAAAGTCACTAACTTTGCAGTGTCCGATTCATAAGGGAATCGAACCTTGGATTCTATGGCAAAATCTCTTTCCCGGTTCTTCATCCGCAAGCAGGACGAGAAGAACGAAATCGCAACTCTTTTCTTTAGGGTGCAGAACAAGAAACACAAAGTTGATACGCTCTTTTCCTCTCAGATACGTGTGAATGTTGCGGAGTGGAAAGAGGCTTTGTCGTGTCCTGAAAAATGGATGCGACATCAAAGGGCGAACTTCAATCTACACGACTCTCTCAATAGGATTGAACTGGTAGTGAAGTCGGAAGTCGAGGGCATGTCTTTCGATAAGTCACATGTTGAGGCCGAGATCCTCTCTATCGCCAATCCGAAGAAAGCAGAAGCCATAATGAAAGCTAAGCGTGAAGAGGAGGAACGGCAACGCGAGGAAGAACGCATAAAGGAAGAGCAGGAACGTCTGATAAAGGAAGGCATCGATGCTGAACGCGCCAAAATATGGAACTTCATAGACCGATTTTGCAACGAAATCAAGAGCGGTGCCAGGCTTAATGGTCATGACAGATACGCGCCAGGCACTGTGAAGGCATGGAATAGCTTTCGGAAGCTGTATGACTTGTTTGACAGAAAGCATCGTTACACGTGGTATGATGTAGACCGTGCGTTCGTCACCAAATTCCTGAATTTTATGGAGAAGAAAGATTATATGGTGACTGCGCAGAATAAATATCTGGTCGATCTCCGCGCAATCATCAGCTATGCCTATGCCGACGGAATACACGACAATGACCGTGCCCTACAATATTTCGCCAAGAAGAAAATTGAAGAGAAAGATAAGGCTATCGAAATCTACCTTACCGATGCGGAACTTCAGGCATTGTATGAAATGCCACTGTCCGGCAAGCAGGAAGAGGTGCGCGATATATTTCTTGTCGGGTGCTACACCTGTCAACGCGTGAGCGATTACAACGACATTGACAAGGATTGTTTCACCACTACAGCCAAAGGAACACCGGTAATACGCCTCATTCAGAAGAAAACCCGCAACGAGGTAAAGATTCCTATAATGAATCCCAACCTAAAGGCTATATGCGAAAAATACAACTACAATCTCCCTTATGTTGTTGACGTGATACTCAACCGCTACATAAAGGAGATTCTGAAGGAGTTGTCCGATAAAGTGCCCGACTTAGCCAAGATGGTAGTAACCAAACTTACTCAAAAGCAGAAGAAACTGGTGGAGGACGGCAAGCTCGTTGTCGAGCACAACGAAAAGGGAGAGGTGATAATGCCTCGCTACAAGTGCGTGACAACCCACACAGCCCGCCGTAGCGGAATCACCAACATGTACCTAACCCACAAATACTCCATAGTCCAGATGATGCACGTCAGCGGCCACAAGACACAAAAGACCTTTATGGACTATATCAAACTCTCCTCGGACGAAATCGCCGACGAGATAGACGCAATCGCTAATGGCGCAAAATCCGAAGTATTTTGACTATTATTACTCGGAAACAGCTACAAATCAAAATATAAATTGTAATTTTGAATATGGAAACAAATAATTCACAGCTCGTAATCTATCAGGCGCCGGACGGAAATATGTCGATTGATGTGACAGTTCAGAATGATACCGTATGGCTGAGCCAAGGGCAGATGGCCGAACTCTTTGACAAAGATCAGTCAGTTATTGCCCGCCACATCTCTAATGTTTTCAAGGAAGGCGAGCTGGAGAAAGAGAGTAATATGCAAATTTTGCATAATACTCTGTCGAAGTACAAACCGACTCAGGTTTACAGCCTTGATGTTATTATCTCTGTTGGCTATCGCGTTAAATCCAAACGTGGTACTCAATTCCGCATCTGGGCAAATAAGATATTGAAGCAGTATCTTCTTCAAGGCTATGCCATAAACGAGCGGATAGCTGCACAGAAATATGACGAGCTTAGTCAGTTGATAAAAGTGCTCGGCCGCACAATCCAAAATCAGGAAAGGCTTACGGAGGACAGCCGTTCATTGCTCGATGTTGTTGTCGATTACACATACGCCCTCGACACTCTTGACCGCTACGACTATCAGGAACTGAAGATCGAGGACACCACCGGTAAAGAGTCGTTTCATGCCACTTACGAAAACGCCATGGAAGTCATCCGCGAGTTACATGAGAAATTCGGTGGCAGCACATTGTTCGGCAACGAGAAGGACGATTCCTTCAAAAGCTCAATCGGTCAGATTTACCAGACCTTCGGTGGCGTTGACCTATATCCCTCAGTGGAGGAAAAAGCTGCCATGCTCCTGTACCTTGTTACCAAAAACCACTCATTCAGCGATGGCAACAAACGCATTGCCGCAACTCTATTCCTGTGGTTTCTCAACGGCAACGGCATTCTCTACAACGGAGACGGCACCAAACGCATCGCCGACAACACACTCGTTGCCCTCACCCTGATGATAGCCGAAAGCCGCACTGAGGAAAAGGACACAATGGTAAAAGTCATCGTCAACCTAATCAACAAGAACAACTGAGGATAAGACGAAACAACCCCCGAAATATGCACGGCTTAACGACTTCATGCCGAGGATTGACCTGTCGGTGCTGAATGATTATGTAACGGCTAATCTCCGCGCTGATTTTCATACTCGTTTGGGACATTTGTCACATCGAATGTCGATTATTAGTTGTAACTTTCCTCTAAAACGTATTTACCTTATAAGAATGTGCTATCCCCATAAACGGACAAGAACTGAGACAAATGTACATAAACACGGGTTCCGGCAGTCATTAGACAGCGGAATATAGATATAAGATTGCTACTTTCCTCTACAAGCTTGGTTAGCTTATGCCGGTATCCAACTCCTTCCGATGCTATTGCAAATTTGCGAACTGGGCTGCGATGCACCACAAAGTTAATTACATTGCACCGGAAGGTATGTCGAATGGCCCTCAGGCCATTTTCGATTCGAGAGATTTGAGTTGCTCCTCCAGGAGCCTCTGCTGCTCAAGTCTTTTGAGGTAGATGTCGATGAAGTCCTGCTCTTTGGAGAGCATGTGCCATATGGCGACGAGTATCTTGCGTGCGATGGCCACCTGAATTTTCATCCTGCTCTTTTTCTTGACCGTGGTCTGGACGTAGCTGAATTTTGAGAAGAAACAGTTCCGGGTTCTTGATGCGACCCATGCGATTTCAATCAGTATTTCTCTGAGATATCTGTTTCCGTGCGTCACTTTTCTGCTTTTGTAGCGACCGTTGCTGACATCGTTTCGCGGTTTGAGTCCGCACCATCCGACAAGAGATGCCGCTGTTACAAACATCTTCATGTCAACCCCTGTCTCCGCAATTATTGCCGTGGCCGCGCGTTCCTTGACTCCGGGGATGGTCTGAAGACGTCTGTACTGCTGGGGAAAGTGTTTCCCGCACAGGGCGGTGAGTTCCTTCTGGCATTCCGCCATCTGTGCCTCGATCAGGTCTATGACCGCCTTAGTCTGCCTGAAGATGATAATATCTGTATCCGAGAAGCAGCCTGTGACGGCCGCCATTATCGTCTGGCGGCCATGCTTGTTGATGGTGCGGCCATGAACCTTGGCGATCAGCTTTCCCGGATCACGCTCACCGTCGATTATGCAGGAAAGTACCGACTGATAGCTTTTCCCCTTTATCCGGCTCACGTAGTTGCTCAGCCTGAACCCGCAGCGCTGAAGGGCCGCATCAAGCTTGTTGGTGTTGTAGGTCAGATCTTCGTTAAGATCCATGATGCGCCGGTTGAGCTTACGCATGTCCTGGACAACGGGGCCTGGCACGAAACTGCCCTTGATAAGGTTCTTCAGAAGGCACTCGGCTATCCACTGCGCGTCCTTGATATCGCTCTTGCGGCCGGGAAGCTGCTTGATGAAGTATGGGTTCACAAGCTTGAGCTCCATTGACCCGCAAAGCTCGTTCCATACCGGCACCCAGTAGACTGCCGTGCTTTCCATGGCGGCCTCTGTGACTCCATGTTCGACCATGTCCTGACACATCTGACGGAGGTCCGGGGTAAGAACCCCATAGGTCTTCTCAAAAATAATGGTCCCATCATGCCCCATGATACACAGATAAACACTATCTTTGTGGATATCAAGGCCGGCGACTGTTCGGTTCCTGTTCATATTCTTTGAATTTAAAAATTTCCTCCAAATTACTCAAATTGTGACTTAGAGCACGCAGGAGGGAACAGGAATATAAGCGTCGGCCTTGTTTTATTCTGCCAGTGTAGAAATCTCGCTGTTTTTATGTAAATTTGCTTAATTACAGATAATAGACTCAAATGAAACTGCTAAGAGCCTTATTCTACCAATATTATTGGTGGCAGATGCGACAGGAACAGGATGGATTCTTCGTTCCTCTGTTGGCTGTGCTCAGTGTCCTGTGTCCGATTTTTGGGATAATCGGTTTTGTAATGATTTCGGCTGATGTTACAGATATTATTGATTTGAAGAAATTTGATGTGAAAATATTAATTTCAGCCATGTTCATTCTCGAACTCGCCGCTTTATGGTGGTTGCTTTTGCGAAAGAAACGATATAGAGCGATAATCTGCGAGCATGATGTCTATAATATTTCTGTGTATCGACGACTCGCAGTGATTTATCCAATTCTATCTGCGACACTTTTCTTTATTGGACTGTATATCGGTTATCTATATAATTCGACAGCGATAAGCCAATGATTATTAGCGTATGAATCGCCACATCAGTAGATTTCAGCGACAAGAATTCATAATCCTGATGATATGCTCGGCTATAATGCTTGGCATAGGAATCTATATGTTTGTGGCTGATTTCAATTCGACAAGCATCGTAACGGGATGGCGCTCCAATCCTTCCGAGCAAACTATATCATGGCAAACTCCGGTATTCGGAGCAATCGTCATGCTCATATTGGGTATTCTAATCAAAATAGACAGGCACAAATTACCGAAAATGGACATCCAAGGCAAACGCACTTTCGTATTTGAAAAGATAACGGATTATCTGAAAGATAATGATTTCAAGAAACGAGGCAATCATTTCTTCAAAAGCAATGGTTCGATAGGTTATTGTGTGAACATTCAAAATGATAAATGGAATGATGCCAATCAAATCCGCTTCACATTGAATGTCGGTATATTTACAGGTGCTTTTTGGCTGGAGCATGAAGATTACAAACACACAGGGATTGTACCCTCTTTCCCTAAGGAATATGAGTGTGCTATCCGGTATAGAATCGGCGGCTTGCTTACGGTCAAAGAGGATAAATGGTACTGTATCACCTCAGGCACGGATGTCATGAAACTAAGGAGCGAAATAGAGCGCGACCTAACAGAATATATATTGCCATTCTTTGCCCGTTACAACACTGAGTCCGATGTCATACCCAATCAATTTATCTACCGGAAAGGAGGCAAGCGATGAAAAGGTGTCAGAAAATAGTATCATATTCCATTGCCATAGGCTTTGTAATAATAATTGTGCTATCTATTTGTGGTATCATTCTTATGGGATATAGCACAGCTGATCATAGGATAAGCGATATTAAACAAAACCTTGACAGTATAATAAGCAGAATTGAATCGTATAACGTATCTAATCATACGTTGCCGGAAGCAATGTCTCAATTAAACTTTAAGCAAACTATCAACGGCTATTTATATGAGGGGAACATGGGCATAGATATTCGTTTCAGATATTATAATTTATCTGATGGCAGTTATTTGGTAGAAGTTTTCAATGAAGAGGAAGATTCTATTATAAACCAATTTTATAGTCCTGCTCATCAGTGGGAAAACGAACCGGATAATATGGTATGGTTCAAAATTGAAACAAAAGCCTATGAGTTATCCCAAATAAAGAAAATCCATGACATATTAAATCCGGTATCATCTTATAGGTTCAGCATACCTTTTACATTGGATAGCGTTACAAGGAACGACAATATATTAAGTATATTGTCGGATATTACAATACATTGTGATTCGATCGGATATCTGACAATTAAATCTCCTGATAAGCAAACACGAATGGAAGGCTGGACAGCATTTGATAGGTATGTATATCCTGCTGAATATTTAGGGTGTATGTTTGGAGAATGGAAATATTATGACGGTCAAGGCAATTGCTACCGTAAGTTTTGGAACTATAAAGAAAACGACAGATTGATATATGAAACTGACCGATAAACAATTTTGGATATTGCTGATTGTGATGGTGTATGCTTCTGTTGCGTCCGCACAAACAGTTTTCTCTGTGGAGAAAATAAGCGAAACGGAATATGTTAAAGCCGAAAGAGAGTGTTCGCGCTATAATGTCATTCCGGCTGATACCATTGCCGATAATGATATTGTTTCTATGGTATTGAAGGAATCGCAAGCTAAATTTGAACGTCTTGATTCTGCTTGGAAACAAGAAATATATGCTATTTATGATAACTCGGATTTTGGTTTTAACAAACGATGGCTAACATTTCTGCCTGAACTGAAATTATATGGTTTCAATATCCCTGAATCGCCGCATGACGATGCAATATGGTGGTTTGATTCTGAGAACGGTAAATATATCTGTCGCGCGGCTTGTCCCACGGCGATAAACACCAATGGGATTTATGTGTCGCAGGTCGGTTATGATTGCGACTGGCCCTTAGATTTGAGATTCTTTCGTCGCGAAGGAAACTTCATATATGAATTTGAGTCATACAAGAGTCTTCAATACAGTGGTGAAGGACCTTATTGTCAGACCGAAGAATCCGGGCTTAGCACTATCTTCTGGCATGACAACAATACGTTGTATGTGAAAACCATCGACCATAAACGTCAAGAATCGGTATATCTAAAAATCAAAGTTCAGCAGACCGTCAGGGACATGCTTGAAAACGTAATGCCAAACAAAGCTGTTAGACCGGCTCCGATAAAATCTGTCAGGGATAATAAAAAAGGAGGCAAGCATTGAAACTGATTTATCGGGCGAAATGGATAATTGTAGTATTGTTCGCGATTACGTTCTTCTTTTCTTTCGCTGTTCTTTTTGCCGGAGGGTCTACTAAGATTAATTGGTGTCTGTTGGTCGCAAATATATTGCTGATATTCTTACAGACGGAAAATGTGGTCTTTGCGTTCAGGAGCAAGTATAAAGAGATCGGAGCCGCTTTGCTTGTAATTCTTTTTATATATCATGAGTTGGAATTATACCATTAAAGCATTAACAACCGGTTTTGAATGAATAAATCATTATATATCACTGCAATTGTCGGTAATTTTATATTGCTGGTTTACGCTGCTGTCCTTATTGTCGGGATAAGTGGTGGGTGGCTTGACGGTAAGTTATGGCTGCACTCTGATGCGGCTAAAGTAGCACAGCTACTGCTTATGGCTTCGGCGATGGGATTGTTGTTTGCCAATATCCGTATTAGCCGTGTACGATACGGTGGCAGGTATCTGTCATTGATACTCTGCGGAAACTTCTTTGTCAATCCCTTCCTGAGTTTATATTTCCTGAGCGGCAAGGCAGACGGCAAACAGGCATCGGAGACATTTCCAAAGCGCAAGGTCTATCTATTCCTTCGCAATGTGCAACTGTTTTGGCTGCTATATACATTAGCGGCAGTGTTCTATACGCCACTGATTGACTCGAAAATAGGCGGTATATTTTATATCGCTTTGATTATCGCTGTCTCTGTGTTCATACAACGCAATATAGCAATAGCCATAAAACAAGACACGCCCGGATATATATTGCTAAACGTGTGGTTCTGTTTTTTCTACGCCCCGATTTATTCACGACGCGTCCTTAAAAACAACTGGTTATGAAAAACAAAGAGGGAATCCGCGTTAATCAGATAAAACACAGGTATTATGAATAAGTGGCAGAAGATATTGTTGGTAGCTTTTCATGCCGTGATGCTGGTACTGTTCCTCTTTGTGGTGTTGAACAGTTTGCAGTTACGTTGGCGGTTAGGCTATGTACTATTTTGGATTACCGCCCTTTCGGGTTGTGCGGTATATTTCATTCGCGGTAAAAAAGCGGTGTATAATACTATCTCACGGATATATGCCATTGGTTGGATGCTTCTCTCAGTTGTAGGCTTAATATTTACATTCCTGACGTTTGATGCCGTGTATTGCGAAACGGACAAATATATCATGAAGGAACCGTCAGAGATAATAGGCTTCGACAGTGCCATTCTTTATGAAAAGAAGGGTCTGCTTGAAGTAGAGAAACAGCGATATAAGTTTGTTCATCCAAAATCCTTTACCCCGTTGGACACCATCGGAGCTATTGTGATTTACGGAGATTTCGATAATGGCGAAACAACAGAGGATGGCGTGGCAATACTCCCCCTTGACGATTCGTTTGATAAAGAAAAAGCCAAAGAATACGCACTAAACCACAACATTGAGTATGGAGAATAACGGGATAAGCAAGCCTATAAATAAACGACAACGATTCAGCCGATTCATGCGGTATCTTTCTGTGGCAGTTGTCACGGTTTGGTTGCTTGTATTTTTGATTGCATCTGCCGATAAAGATGAATTTCGGGCGGTCGGCGTCATTGTGTTATTGTTTTTCGTATTCCTCTTTATAATTCCGCTTATCGGATTTTGGATTTATTCTTTTGTCAAGGCCGTAAGGCGACACTCAAAAGCCGACAGGATTCTTTTATGGTTCCATATCGCCGATCTGTTAATCCTTGGGGGTATAGTTTTTCTACTTAATAGACCACCTATGAGATGCGATGCGTTCATTATGGCTGAATGTTACAACGGAGAGCCTGTTTTCTGGATGTGGAATACAGTAGGTCGTTATCGCGATATGCTGCCTGACAGCACACGACTGGTTGTTGAATTTGATAACGGAGATATGCCACAATCTATGCCCCAATCCGATATACTGGACGAATTTG
This sequence comes from uncultured Bacteroidales bacterium, assembly GCA_900549375.1. GTDB lineage: Bacteria > Bacteroidota > Bacteroidia > Bacteroidales > Muribaculaceae > Lepagella. Next base: position 19,376 of record URNY01000013.1, read on the forward strand.
AAAAAAAGCAACTAAAAGAACGTTTGGACTACTTAGGTTGTATAGGGATAGATGTCAACAATTATCCCGATTCGGAATATTCAACTATCCGATTCCGACGTATGAATATGGGAATGTACTCATATCGCCTTTATAATCATCCTCTCTCGCATGACCAGCAGGACAGCATAAACGCTGATCGGTGCCTGATAGTATATAATGACTCTACTGTTTTCGAGTTTAGTGCCGGTGTCTTAGGAGCACAGACTTTTCCTGGCAAACAGGAATTTCTTGAAGCGCAAAAAAGGAATGAAACTAAATGAAACTGACCGATAAACAATATAGCAATCAGGTTTTTAAGCGCACCTCGTTTTGTAACGAAGGCATTGCCGTGTGGTGGACTAAAAAGAAATTTGAGCGATGCCAATTTCTTGGATGTGATTTTTCAGATGTCCTTGCAAGAGGGTGTCGATTTATAGAATGTGTTTTCAAAAGCGGTAAGTTACAACATTTCTCTATGGGTGGACGGACTTCGGTCTTGCTACGGAAAACAATCTATATGGATTGCACTTTTGAAAATGTCAAATTAAGAAGTCTCGGAATTGCAGATTTCATTGGTTGTACGTTCATTAACTGCGACTTCAATACCGCATTCATTGCCGCGTCATTTTCAAAGTGCAAATTTGTCGGAAAGATTTATGGATGCGTGTTTTGCGGGCCGAAGTTCGACAGCTATTATTATGGGAATAAATTATCATTTTTAGTGTCTAATAAAGGACGATTGGAGGATGTTGACTTTTCCGAAGCCAGTCTTACTGACGTAGATTTCCGCGGAGGTATTGATTTATCAAAGGTTCTGATGCCTCACACTACCATAAACAGGATGTGATTATGAAGATACAGGACGTTAAAAAACATATTTTCTCCACCTTGGAGCCATTCGCTGCAGCTAAAGGTTTCAAGATCCTCAGGGGTCGATTTGCATTGAGTCGAAAAGCCGGCAGTCGTACTGATGAAATATTTTTCACTTATCATTCATGGGGTTTTGAGGTAAACATATTTCCGTATGTCAGTGTGGACTATGGAGAGATAACTACAATCTGCAATGACTGTGGCTTCATTCTGAACCATTCTGCATTTATCAATATTTTATTGCTTCAAAGAATAAAACTGCAAGGATTTAATCCGGATTTAAGATGGAAAACGCAGATTGTCAAAACAGACCGCTTTATTCTTTCAGACGATGAGCCGGACGACTATAACCGGCTTGATATGGGGCTGTCGCCATTACTTCCTATTGCGTTGGATTTTATCTTTCAATATGACAGTATCAATTCAATAGACCGGCTATTCAATACTATGCCAATAGAACAATATAGCCCATATTGTTCAGGGCTTGATACTCATTGTATGGTTGGACTAATTTCTGCCAAACTCTCCAAAAATGCTGATTACGAAAATATTAAACGAATGTATCAACGAATAGTGAAAAAAGAGGATTTCACAATCGAGATGAAATCTTCTTTTTCACGAATTGTTGCTTATCTTGAACAAATATGATACTGACCGATAAACGATTTTGGATATTTGTGGCTTTTGAAGCTTTTGTTTCTGTAGGAACAGGTTATAGTATGTTGTATATGGAATGGGACATATACTATACGTTTATATTCCTATTATGTAGTTTGTTGAGTGGATTCATTGCATTTAAGTTTAGGAAAAGTATTATCAGACTTTCTTTGTCGGTCTGGATAGCTAACAGCCTATCTGTTGCAATCTGTTTTCTTTTCCCCAATCTAAGTAAATCCACAACACATTCAGATTACCTGATATTATTTATGATAATGTATTCGTTAATCTCAATTATCCCATATATTATTGTGACGAAAATTTATTCGCTTATTTCAAAACGACTATGACACATAAATTGGATGTATTTTGGATTGCGCGGGGAGCGTTGCTCGTTCTCATGGTCGGGTGTTGCTTGTCCGAGGGTTGGATTGAAGATACTGCACTGCTTGGCGGAACTTATGTGTTGTCGCTGTTATCGTTCAAAGTACTATTATCTTTTTTTGACCTTTGCACGTTATTACTTTATGAATTAGAAATTTTACTATGAAAATTCAGCAAGATAACTTAGGAAATCAGGATGGAAAAATTGATTTGAAGGCGTGGATGGAGGAGCATCCGCAGGAATATGGCGAGTTTGCTGCGGCGATGGGCGAAGCGGACTCGCTGGAGGTGTTTTTGTTGGGTGCAGCAGCATTTCTTTCGTTGCCGGAGTTTCAGAAGCGATTGGAGAATATGATTGACCTTGACAATCTGGACTTGGATGAGCTTTTGAAGATTCTTCAAGAGTCGGATTTTGCTGAGAAGATATTTGGCGAACATGCAGAAGGGAGCGAATGGGCTAAATACCGGTTGCCCTTTGCCGCATGGCTCAAATATGGACGCTCTTCTGAAATGATGATAGATAATATTGAGGAAGCGGCAGAGTCGATTGACAACAAACAGTACCAGTGGCAGCTTGCAAAGTTCATGAAGACATTTCTTGCGAGGGAGGTAGAGGATAAACGACGCTCGCGCAAGGATTTGAAGGAGCATCTTGATTATCGCATGAGTGTAGATAACGGCAATTTGGCTGATTGGGCGTTGGAGGGCATCGACGAGTCTAAACCGACTGCTAAAATTACAGAAAACGCGGGATTTCCTCATGACCTTCTTTCCCTTTTGGCATCTCACGGCAGTGAGATTGTTAAGCGCATTGGCAAATGGATAGAAACACATATCCGTGGCGTTGACATAGCGCACTTATATGTCGCACTTGTCGAGTCTGGCGAGCTGGATCCGTCAACACCTGTCAAACGATTTGTCAAGATATTATCCGCCACATTCCCTGAATGCAAAATCGTCGGCGAGCGTCAGGTGCAGAAGAGCGTAAACACGCTACAAGATTTAACTCCCAATCGTAAGCGATTTATCAAAGACGAGCCAGAACATCGCTTCGCTATTGACTCTATAAAGACCGATGTTTTACGAATTGACCCAGATGGAGTAGACTGAAATAGCCTCTTTTCGATTCGTTTGATTCGTTTTATAGTTCGCGAACTTAACGAACCATCAATTCTTTTTAATCCAAGAAATTACGCTATACTTTTGCGTCATCGTTCCATTTCGGAGCGGTGGCGTTTCTGTCTTATGCCGCCAGTAGAAGCGTCGAACAATGTCGGCAATCAAAACAAAAATGCAAGATTTATTAGATATGCTCAATGAGGGTCGGGCCCATGTCAAGGTAGAGATGAACGCCGAAGACCTCAAAGCATTTTCGGAGGACTTGATCCGCCGCGCAAAGGATGAACTCGGCTCGATGGTCGAGGCAGCCAAGAAAGAACGTATGTTCACCAAAGCCGAGGTAAAGGAACTCTTTGGCGTATGCGATGCCACACTCTGGCACTGGGCAAATAAAGGTATCCTCAAACCTGTCAAGACCGGCAACAAGATTATGTACCCGGAATATGAGGTACGCAAAGCCCTCGGACAACGTAACATCAATATCTGAGCATCATGAAAGCGAATGGCTATTACAACCATCCACGCTTTCCGTTGGAAGCCGGATGTGGATTGATCGAGGAGGATAGCATTGCCTTTACCAGCGATTCCGGTAAAACTACCGAAACTCCTTCTTTCCCTTTGGAGATATTTCCGAAAGCAATCCGCGACATAATAGAGGCTCTTGAGGAGTATGAGAACTATAATGTCGATTTCACTTCGGCTTCATTCCTTACAGTATTCGCGGCTGCTATGGGCAACACTTGGTCAGTCCGCTTCATGACAGGATGGGTAAGCCGACCGATAATCTACATGGTGCTTGTAGGCTCGCCGAGCTGCGGCAAGACACCTCCATTGCAACAGGCGGTTGCACCTCTTCTCAAACTCGACGGAGAGTATGACATGATCTACTGCAAGGAGATGGAAACCTACCACCGATGGGAACGCATGTCGGCAAAGCAGCGTGAGAGACATTCTCTTCCTGAAGAAATGAAGATGCCTAAGCGAAAATGCCATGTAGTGGTTGATTCCACCGTAGAGGCTCTTATCGGAGCTTTGCGCGACAATCCGCGCGGAGTGCTGATTTACAAGGATGAGATAGACAGCCTTCTTTCCAATTTCAACCGCTACAACGGTTCGGACGAGGGCTACTTTCTCAGTCTGTTCAGCGGTACGCCTTTCAAGTACAGCCGAAAGTCAAACAACGAGCATATCTTTCTCGCCAATCCCTATTGTTCTATTATTGGCACTACACAGCCCGGTCGTCTGGGCGAACAGTTCGGCGGCAAGCGAATGATGAACGGCTTTTCATCTCGATTCCTGAAAGTCTATCCCGAAATTGACAAGATGCCGTCGTGGAACGACACCGCCATGCCTGACGGCGTTCTTGAAGAATGGGGGCGAATTATCCGAAAGGTGGTAACAGTCACTCCTTCAACAGACCAAGAGGGAAAAGCAACCTCAATAGAGCTACTGTTTTCCCAAGAGGCAAAGCTCCGCGTAATTCAATGGAAAGACGAGGTCAATAACAAGGCTTATGCTGAAACGGATTCAGATGCTGTCAGGGCGTTGTGCGGCAAACTGGAAACCTATCTCGTCCGCTTCTGTCTGGTCATACAGATTATGCACTGCATCTGTGGAGAATCGGGCATGGATAAAATTGAACCGGGAACTGCCGAACTCGCCATCAGGCTCACCGAATATTTCAGAAACATGGAGAGCCGGATTGCACCGGAGATTGAAACCGGTATCCTCGACAACCGGTTTACCGAGTTACTCGGAAACCTCAGGGATTCGTTCACCACAGCCGAGGCAGTCAGGGAAGCCCTGCAACTCGGAATCTCGGAATCCTCGGTCAAAAGATTCCTGAGGGACGGAGGCCGAGGATTCGTGAAGAAAAAGTCACACGGTTGCTATCGCAAAATATGACTCATGCGCTGACACTATGAACTTTTGACATTATGACATTTTCGACCGAGGTCGAACTGACTGAGATACCCCGGTTGCTCACGCCTGATTCGTAGTATAAACCTTGCTTTGCAAGATATGCCGCTTGTGTCCACAACGGCAATCCCGCCTCCCCGGAGGTGAGGGTCAATACCGCTCGAAACTCGCAGTCTTTTATCTAATGATACATTGTCCGTGAACGATGATAAACAGAAAAATGGATAATGATAAACTAAAAATATGCGGTTGATAGATTATTCAATATCGCATTTATCATGAACCGTGATACTTCGGTTTATCGGTCATCGTCACATTGGATAATCGATACATTGGATAATATGATAATGAGCCATTGGACAATAAGTCATCGGGTAATGGAGCATTGGATAATCAGATAATCGAGTCACTAAGATATTATATCATCAAGGTATCAGTTCATCAAATCATCAAGCAATCATTATACCAAGTCATATAGTCTTCATTGTATCAGATATTCAATCAACCAATCTATCAAACCATGATATCTTAAAAAGTTAATCTCTATGCCGGATAAAAAATCCATCACTATAAAAATACGTGTCGATTCGCAGACCCACGCAGAAATGCAGTCAAGAGCCGACCGATACACCGACGGTAATCTGAGTGCGTTTGTACGTTGTGCCACACTCAAATATGAAGAGCAGCCGATGGCTGACCGAGACAATCCCCGTATGATTGCTTTGATCAAGTCCGCTATCAAGCTCATCGAAAGGACCGGCACCAACACCAATCAGGTTGCAAAGCACATCAACGAGCAGCAGAAAATGAATCCTTACTCGTTGCGGGGGGCAGATCTTCTTCCCTTCGGTCAGTTTTGCGAGGGTACAGATAAAATCCAACAGATGCTGACAGACCTCTATAACATGATAATTTCAGGAAAATGATAGTCAAGAAACTCAACGATGTGTCCGGCGGCGGTTTCCCCGGCGCTCGATATAACGAGAAGAAGATTGCTGATGGCGTGGCAACCCTTATGGCGATGGAGAACGTCAGCGAGGCGTTGCGTCACAATGTCGAGACGCTGCACCGCTTCGGCCTTGATGCCTCGGCTGAAGTCGAGAGGTATATGAAAGAAAACTCTAAGACTTACGGCAATACACGGACGACTCGTTTCCAGTTCCATGTGTCAGCATCTGTGAAAGGACGTGCCATGTCGCCTGAAGAACTCACCGACTTCTCGCGTGAGCTTATGGAGGGCATGGGTTATGCCCGTCAGCCGTATTTTGTTTACGCCCACCACGATACCGGCAACAACCATGTGCATATTCTCTCGACGAGAATAAAGCCAAACGGTTATGCCATATCTGACCATCAGGACAGGCGCAGGCTTAACGAGTGCGCCAACCGCATACTATCTCCTGACATCAAAAAAGATATTGACCGGATTCTCTGTTACGACTATGAAACGGAGGGTCAGTTTGCCAATATCGTCAAGACTCACGGCTACAAGATAGAGAAATCGCTCGACGGCTACCGACTGTTCAAGTGTGGAGGCGACGCCGGGAATATCGCCATCGGTGACATCCTCAATCGAATCACCAGGAACAGCCCCAAGCGCAAAGACCGCGCTACACAGCTCCGCTCCATAATCCGGAAATACAAGAGCGAGATAGCCGAGGGAAAATGTCAAAGTGTCGATAATGTCAAAGTGTCAAAAGGTAAGAAGCGAAAGCCGGTAAAGGCAAAGTTGAACACCGACATCCGCAAAATACTTGATAACCACGGCAAGCCGTTGAGCGAGGAGAACTGCCAGCGCATACAGACTCTTATCGATGTTCTCAAGACAAAGTTTGGTATAGACATCAGTTTTCAGAAGGACAAGGACGGCAGGGTGAGAGGCTACAGTATAATCGACCATGCCGAAAAGATAGCCTTCGACGGCAGCAAGGTGATGAAACTGTCGGAGCTTATTGATTTCGCCATCAAACCACAAAGGAAACCATCGCCGCTTGACGTGTACCGCGACCTGTTCACTGTCGAGGTGGGCAAAGACAGCAGAGGGAACTATATGCTCATCAATGTCAAAGACGGCTCGACGTACCGCAAACCAATCTCACCGAGGCAGTACGCATGGTATAACGGCGTGAAAGACGACGAGCGCGAAGATGTAGGCCTGACAATAGCGGCCACGATGTTCTCCGAGGAGATACTGACCGAATATCTCATACGCTATCCTATACACAACCATCAAGAGAGGATAAAGGGCATGGCAGTTGTCAAACATAGAAACGGCAACTACTGCATCCGAGTAGCCCTTAATGACGGCTATATGCCTTTGATAGAATTAACTTCAGAGGAGGGAGCCAAGTTCCGCTCTCTACATGCCGATGAACAAGCAAGACAAGACTTCCTGATGTCAATAGCCATGCTGCATCTTACTCGAAAGGATGCCGAGGCGGTTAAAGAGAGGATAAAGCAGAATACCCAGTCCAAAGCCGGAGTCCGTATTCTCCCTTCCCGTCCACAGGACTACTCCCCGGAAATCTCGCAAGTGTTCACATTCAATCTTGCCAACGCACTATCTTCCCTCAATGTCAGTTCCGGCTCATCCGGCTACAAGCGCGAGCACGAAGTCGGCAACCGCTCCCGCTACGACGACATCGACAACCGTCAGTCCGGCACCCGACTTACAATGTAAGAATGAAGTAGTGACTATCTCAGCGCACCACGACGATAGTCACTATTATTTTGCAGAGAATTTAATGTAGAATTTAATTGGGTTTAGAATTAAACGCTACTTTTTAATACAGTTTAATCAAGCCGATTTATCGTGGTTTATAGCGATTTAGATAGTGACTATTATGGGTCAGCGGATTTTCCCGGTGGGCGGGGAGGATATCAAGAGTATAGTGTCGCC
>URNY01000014.1 GCA_900549375.1 uncultured Bacteroidales bacterium
TCCCATCTCTTTTAGGGAGTGAGCAACAGCAGATTTGTGCTGTATTTTTCAAGATCTTCGCCCGCAATTTTGTATATATTTCCATTTTATATCTGTTATCAGATATTTTCAAGAAAAATTTTATTCCGGCAGGCTCTCTGACACACAGAGCGCCCCGTAACCCAGCCTTGGATTCGGATAACTCTGCTCAGATGGAAGCCTCCTCGCTCCCTTTCTTAAGTATAGCGGGAAGAGAGGTTATGAGCCATCTGTTGTCGGATTCATATTCGAGAATGAAGCCCAGGCGATGCAAATCCTCCTCAATCTCCTCCATTGCCGCTCGCTGCTGCTCATCGAGAGTTACGTTCTCAGGAAACAGAACCCGTTGCGACACTATCTCCATTTTCTCCATACGTTTGAGAAACTCTTCGTAAAGTATCTTTACATGGGCGCGATGCTGATCTACAATCATCAGCCCCTCGCGCGTTGACGTTACGATGTACTTGCCGGCATACTGCATGCAGACAGGTGCAGGAGCTTCCTTTTGGAGTTCTTTTCCGAAAAGACTACCGACATTCTCCTCATTCTGCGCAACAACATCCGCATCTTCAGGTTCAGGAACCGGAGCTACCTGAGCAACGGCGCCACACCGGAAATCCTCATAAAGTTTTTCCCAATCGGAAACAGGCCGGCGGTCGCGATAATCCGGTTTCCTCTCAAAACCTGAATTGAAAGGATTGTAACCGCTGGGCACATCTATCTCGGGCGAGACAGCACTCTCCCCCTGACGCAAAGGCATTACCGGGAGTGCATCCGAATTGAAATCGATCGAAGGTACTGCCGAATATTTGCCTAAAGCCGCTTTCACGGCCGCCTGGAGAATAGGCCATATCTGCTGTTCGTATTCGAACTTAATCTCGTCCTTGACCGGACTGCGGTTCACATCGATAGTTGCAGGATCCACCGTGAATTTGAGGAAATAACATGGTTGCGTATCATTGGCTATCAAAGAATCGTAGCAACCGGTCACTGCCTTATGGAAATAAGGATGGCGCATGTTTCTGCCATTCGCTATCAGATACTGCAGGGGGTTGCGACGGCGCGCAAACTCCGGACGCGACACGAATCCCTCTATCTTAACCAAAGAGGTATCAACCTCGACCGGCAGCAACTGACTGTCGAGATTCCCTTTCCAGAGATCCACAATCCGTTTGCGGAAAGTTGCCGCCTTCAGATCGATCGAACGTGAGCCGGTGTTGAGAGAAAGTCGGATATTATTGTTCACAAGTGCCATTCGCTCGAACTCCTTTACAATATTGGAAAGCTCAACACTATCACTCTTAAGAAATTTGCGGCGTGCAGGCACATTGAAGAAAAGGCGTTTCACTGTGATTACCGTGCCCTTATCGCATACACAGGGTTCCTGACTTTGCACCTTGCTGCCTACGATTACGAGATGCGTGCCCAGACGGGCATCAGCAGTGCGCGTCTTCACATCCACTTCCGATATGGCGCAGATCGACGGCAAAGCCTCGCCGCGGAAACCCATTGTGTGGAGAGAAAAAAGATCATCGGCATTACGGATCTTGGAAGTGGCATGGCGTTCAAAGGCCATGCGGGCATCTGTCTCCGACATGCCGTTGCCGTTGTCGGCCACAAGGATCATGGTCTTTCCCGCATCTTTCACCTCAATGCGGATCTCGGTGGCCCCGGCATCGACCGCATTCTCCACAAGTTCCTTGATCGCCGATGCCGGACGCTGTATCACTTCTCCGGCCGCTATCTGGTTTGCCACCGAATCCGGCAGCAGTCTGATAATATCGCTCATTCTGATTTCTTCTCATTCGTTAATGCCGGCTCCGTTGCAACTGTCTCCGATGCCGGCGGAGCCACAGGCGTCTCCGGTGCACGCATAAGCTGTTCAGCCGAGGGCACAAGGCTGCTCTTGCGGGCCGGAGCATTGTCGAGGAAATATGCGTCGAGTTCATCCGGGACCTCGCCAAGCTCATCCATCCATTTCCAACGGTCGCCATACCATTCCCGGCGCGGCCTCAGAATCTCAAACCACTTGAACCCCTGCAGATACATCTGCGACTTCTTTACGAGGAACAGCGGTGTAACGGTTCCGGTTACTTCCGGCCACATCTTCAGTTTCTTGAGATTGCGCTCACTCATATCTATTCTTAGATAAGACCCTTCGGCACTCACAAGCTTGTTGTAAGTCGAATCATTCTCCATCGGAAGGAAAATCATCTCCACATTGCCGTCGACATCCAGTCGCTTAAGATCATTATCCTCAAAATAGGCCGTCATTTTTTTCCCGGAAAGCTGGTTGTAGAAATCCTCATCGATAAATTCGGCCATGAAACCCGTCTCGGGAAGAATCGCGCGGTCCACCACCGAATCGTTGAAATGGACATCTATCCGGTTGCCGTAAACCTGACGCTGTTCGTTCCAGACTATAGGTTTGCGGATCATATAGAGTGTGGAATCAAATTCATGATATATGAGCGTGTCGGCCACACCCTGAAGATCCTGATTGAAGAATCTGGCCCTTCCGATCGCGCGCGCCACATGGAAATCTTTTGGAACCATCAGCAACGAGTCCCGGCCCAAAGCATCGAGACGAGGACCCGACGGACGCGCGACAACGCTGTCGGACATTGCCTCAATATCATCCGACGCATCTTCCATTTCCAATGCATCCGATGTTCCGGGGATTGTATCCGATGATCCGGAGATTGTATCCGATGATTCCGCTATCTCCGATATTTCCGAAACTTCCGGCTTTCCATCGGCTTCCGATACTTCCAATTTTTCCGATATCTTCAATACTTCTGATTTTTCACCCTTGAGGCCTTTCTTGTCAGCCCCTGCCGCATCTTTCGACAGCCTCTCGGTCCGAATAGGTGCGGCGTTCTCTTCAACAGGTTCCGAAGATCCCGATGATCTGTTTTCGCGCGGAGCAAAGAAACTCTCCGGAAAACCGAGAAGTGCCGAAACAGGCAACTCTATACCCGGCATCCGGAAGCCATAAGGCAAAACAGGCAATAATACGGGCAGATCCCGCGCGACATCCATCGGCGTCTTGTAGCTCTGCAGACGGCGTCTTGTCTCGGCCGGCCACGGCCGGGCAAGACTGTCGGGCCAAACCATCTCAGTGCGGAAATAAGTCAGAATTGTATCCGCTCTGAGAAAAAGGGTGTCGGGCCGCGAATATTCGAGTAGCAAAGGATATTCCGTGGATAAGGCTCGCTGAAGCGAGTCGTTGTATTCCCCATATCCTCCGATAAGAGTCATCTTGCGGGCTGTGTCCGTGAGCACCATCGGCTGCGGATTGCGCAGAATGTCGCGGAACATATAGGCCCGACTTATACCCGTTGCTTTATCATAGATAATGGAATCCCCTTCGAGAGTGACGATATTGTCGGCACTGTCGCGATGTATGATCGTGGAGCGAGTGGTGAGCACGGCGTTGTCGGTAGCGGTATTATATCGTCCTCCTGTGGTCAGAATTGTATCGTTGGCGCTTTCTATCCGTGTCTGCGTATTGATTGTGGCCACATGATTGCCCGTGTTGTATTCCAACTCTTCTGTAAACATCCGGTAGCCATCCTTTTCATTGTCGAGTACAACCTCGTCCTGAAATTTCGCGAGTTTTGTCGAAGGAGAGTATTCGCCATAGACAGATGTGAGTGTATTCACATCATCGCGCAATTCTCCGCCTCGGGTATACCAGCCGAGTTCCATATTGAGATCATAGTCGAGGCTGTCGGTGGTGAGTGTAACTTTCGGGTCCTTGAGCTGGACATTGTTCCGCGACGGGCCGGCAGTCAGCACTGCCTTGCGTGCTCCTCCGTCGTAGAAGAGCTTGTCGGAATAGACAAAGAGCGTGTCGCCCTGCCGCATCTCCACATGGCCGAAGGCATCGAGAGAATTGCGCTGCGGGAAATAATAGGCCGAATCGCAATACATCCACATGCCTCCCTGACGGAACACCACATTTCCTTTAACGATCTGTTTCTCCTCAAAATCCATCGGCGGACGGAACAGACTGTCGGCATTCTCAAGAAACACTTTGTCATCTTGAAATCTGTTTGCCGAGGGAATCGATGGCTTGATCTGATGGGTCGGTTCGGGGCGACGGAAATTCTCTTTATCGCTTTTCTTATCTTTCTCTTTCCGTTTCTGAGCGTAAAGGGAATCCATTACAGAGATTCCTCCCGACAGCATAAGCGTTGCCAGGAGAAACACGATAATTTTTGGAGTCTTGGAAAAAAGATTGTCCATCAGCCCGTATTATTCTATATTTGCCACATCGGCCATAATCGCGGTCAATGTCATTTCTCTTTTATCCAGCCGTCGTAAGTGAACTCGCAGCCCTCCCATCCGTCGGCAATCTTGATATAGGTATCTTTAATTTTCTTCTCTACCCATTCGCGCAGAATATCATCCTTGTGTTTGGCTTCATACATGTTTTTAATCATGTTGTAGTCGTCGGCGAGATTTGCCTTGTGGCCGTTGATGCGCTGGGTGAGCTTAACGATGGCGACAATATCGCGGTTCTTCTTCACATCCTTCATCACGAAGGCCTCCGACACATCGCCGGGCTGCATGAGTTCTATACGCTTTGCCACTTCCGGCGGCAAATCCTGCATCTCGAAGCGGGTGCTTCCGGTCTGCTGGTTCACCATTATGCCACGGTTGTTCTTGGTATCCTTGTCCTGCGAGACATATCGCGCGGCTTCGTCGAAGGGAAATTTGCCTGCTACTATCTCTTTACGCAAGGAATCGAGACGAACAGTTGCATCGGCGAGGTCTTTATCGCTAACCTTCGGGCTCAGAAGAATATGACGCACATTCACCTGATCGCCGCGTTTGGCAATAAGCTGGATGATATGATAGCCGTATTCGGTTTCCACGATGCGGGAAACCTTCTTGGGATCGTTGAGGTTGAAGGCTACATTGGCGAATTCCGGCACCCATGCCGAGCGCGGCTGAAATCCAAGCTCGCCACCCTGCATTGCCGAGCCGTCCTCGCTATACATGATGGCGAGTGTTGAGAATTCCGATTCCCCTTTGTTTACACGATCGGCATAATCGCGCAGACGCGCTTTCACATCCTCTATTTCCTGAGCCGGAACCACCGGGTTAATGGAAATGATCTGTGCCTCCACCTGCATCGGAACGTATGGAATGCTGTCTTCTGCCAACGAATTGAAATATTTGCGCACTTCGCTCGGGGTGCCTTTCACATCTTTTGTGAGATTGGCCTTCACCTGATCCACTATATAGTCGTTGCGCATCACGTCCATGAGTTGCTCGCGCAACTGAGCGAACGATTTGCGGAAATATTCCTCCACTTTCTCTTTAGAGCCGAGATTATTTACAAAGAAATCAAGTCGCTTATCCACCTGCGACTGCACCTGACCCTCGGGAGCGGTGACAGTATCTATCTTGGCCTGATCGAGAAAAAGCTTCTCAACCGCAATTCTTTCGGGGATTACGCAATATGGATCGCCGGTTACCGGAATTCCTTCAGAACGCATCTGGGCATACTGGTCCTCGACCTCGGAGCGGAAAATAGGCTCATCCCCCACTATCCACACAACTTCGTCAATCACGTTGCGCTTCACGGGAGCGGCAATGGCGCAGACTGCCAGAAACACTGTGCCCGGTAATATCAGTTTAATGCGGTTAAATTTCATATTCAGTATTATTTAATTTTCTTTATTTCATGACTAACCGGATTATAAAGACCCGGTTTAAGCCTCCCCTCGCGAATCGCGCGGGTATAAATGGAATTCATCAACGCCGTGCGGTATCTGTCGCGGTTTTCGTTTGCGAGGATGCCTGCTATCTTCACCGAGGCGTATTCGAACGGCATCTTGCTCCCCGTGGGAAGATATTCCGAGATATGCAGGAGATATACCGACCCTCCGTAGGTAGTCTCGAAATCCCGCGTGGAACTCAGAAAGGCATCGGCATCAAAAAAACGGTAAGGAATCTGCTCTGCGATCACCGACCATTCAAGCCAGCGCTGTCCGAAATATTCATATTGGGAAGCCTGACGCAGACCGTATTTTTCAATATTGTCGACCGATGCCTCAGTGGCAGTTTTCATCCATTTGCGAATCTCAGCGAGTCGTTCCTCCTTCTCCCCGATCTTGAGATATATTCCTTTCACAAGCGGCTGGTCGAGAAGCATCTCATCACCATTCACCTCATAATATCTCATGATGTCCGCATCGGAAACGGCCGGAGCTTCCTCCTCTTTAGTGCGCATATAGCGTTCTATGATGAGATTGTTGCGGTAGTCCTCAACAAGCCTGTCGATTCTCTCCATATCCGGAACGTTTTCGGCAGCAATGGCGCCGAGCATCATATTGCGCACCCACCGGTCCACTATAGTCTTGAACATCTCAATGCTGTCTTCTTCGGCCAGACCAGAAGGAATGTGCAACAAAACATCGTCAACGCTCAAGGCCGAATCGCCGGCTTCCACCAGAATATTCTCTCTGGCGGGAGTCTGACCCTCCTTGCCGTCGCATCCCGTGAGCCCTATGCCGGACAAGAGGCCAAGCAGAATAACGATACCGGTATGCCTGCGCTTTTCCATCCTACAAATTTAAGCATTTTTCCGCTAATATGAAAAATTTCAGGTGCGCCCGAAAAGGGACGCACCTGAATATTTACTGTTGCAGGGATTCCGAGTTGCAACAAAAGGGATTCCGGTAGTATTTTCAACGTTTGTCGCTCTTCACGGATCTGAGCACTTTCTTATTTACCGAAACGGGATATTTTCCCTTGAGTTCCTCCTCCCAACGGGACTGGAGCTCATTCTGATAATCGCTTGTCACGAGACCGCGCACATCCGAAAGCTCCTCGGGTGCGCCAATAACACGCCCGTCAATCATGAAGTAGAGGGTCATGTTCCTTTTAGAGGGTTTTGTCTCCGGACCGCCGAACAGAATGTTGTCAACCATTGCGTTGTTTCCTTTCTCAGCGAGCACTTTCTCGATATGAACTTTGTTTCCGAAAGTCTTGCGGACGGTATTCACCAATGAATCGCGTCCGGTGCGCGTCGCCAGATTCCTGATTTCAGCCGCAACGGAATCGTTGATGGCCTGCACCAGATAACCTTTGGCATGAGGCTCGCTCCATTTGTAATCATCGCGGTGGGTGTTGAAATAGTTCTGAAGGCCTTCGGTATCTTTGGCAGCCTTGTCCCAAATCTTGCGGACACTCACCTCATAAAGAAGCGACCCGTCGACATATTCATTCAGAAGATTGCGATAATCAGCCACCTCTCTTCCGAGACGGGCCTCCTCTGCTTCCACAAGCTTGTTGCCGTAAAGATTCTCAATGGCGTCATCAAGAAGTTGCCCGGCGATTGCCGGATCATTCTGGAAGACTTCGTGCATTCCTCCCAGCAGTGTCGATACAGGTGTCGCAACCCCGTCGACAGTGAAAAGTTCCGTTGCTCCCTGTATGCCGCCGAAGCGGGAATAGAAAAGCGAATCGAGACCATTAACAGCAACGGCGTTTTTGAGCTCTCCGAGGGTCTTTTTATTGAGTTTCGATTTGTGGGTCTTAGCGAGCCTCTCGGTCTGGTTCCTCTTTATGAGGGCGAAACGCTGATCCTGCGGACTCCCTACACGGGCAAGGAATTCCGGCTTGATACTTTCAACCGAAGGGACAGGGCGCGTTCCGGTTTTCTTGACAATATGCCATCCGAAAGCAGTGCGGAAGGGTTCGCTTATTGAATTATCGGGTATTGCGAAAGCCACGGAATCGAATTCGGCCACCATCTCGCCTGTGCCGAACCAAGGCAGAAGGCCACCCTGACGTGCAGAGCCTTTATCATCGGAAAGGCGAGTGGCCATATCCGAGAAAGCCTCCGGATTTGCTTTGACGATGCGATAGATGCTGTCGATTTCAGCTTTTGCTTTGGCGTCTGCGGCCTGATCTTCCTGACGCGCCATTTTCAGGATATGGGCGGCCTGCACTTTGCCGCGGGCCGGACGGTGTTTACCGCCGAGAAGGATATGAAAGCCTACGGGACTTTCCACCACCTCCGAAATCTCACCTTCGGGAGTGGAATATGCCGCTACTTCGAAATAATAGGGATACTGACGGCCGGTGATCCAACCCATCAGTCCGCCGTTGGCCGACGAGCCGCGATCCTCGGAAAAACGGCGTGCCATATCCGCGAAATCCGCTCCCGACAGAAGAGCTCCGCGAATGCTGTCGATACGGGCACGCACTGTCTTGTTCTCCTTCATCGATGGCTTTTTGAACAGCATGATATGCCGGGTCTGGACTTCTTCCATCATTCTTGCATGTTCTTCATCAAGCAGTTTGTTGAGAAAAACTGAATCCGCAAGATAAGGAGCCGCCAGATCATGCCGGTATTGCTCAATCTCCTTGCGGAAAGCCGCAGTAGTGTCGATACCCTCGGCTTTTGCGTCGGCCACTTTAAGCTTGTAGAGTTTGAACATCTCCACATATTCCTCCAAAGGCTGACGGGTGAGCTGTTGCTGGCTGTTTTTGCCATATAGATACTCAAATTCAGACTTGGGCACATCCACCCCGTTAACAGTCATGATAACAGGATCCTTGGCGGCCATAACAAGCGCAAACAGCGCTAATGCGGCACCGGCCGCGGTTCTTTTCTTTATTTCCATAAGATATCATAGAGCCAATCCCACAAAATATGTTAACGCGGGGGTGGCCTGTTTTAACGTCACAATTAATTAACGTCTCAGGATTATAAAAATTGTCAGTTACCCATCTCGGAGATAAATTTCACTCTTACCAGGCGTATACTCTCCTCATCATAGTATTCTCCGAGCTCCTGGATCGCTTTCTCGAGATCATCCTCTTCGCTCTCCCTGAAATAGGAAATTATCTCCTCTTCCTGATCTTCATCGAGAAGATCTTCAATATAATAGTTTATGTCGATTTTTGTGCCCGATTCCACAATCGATTCCAGCACATCGAGCAGTTCGCCGAATTCGAGCCCTTTACTCTCGGCAAGTTCTCCGAGGTCTATCTTGCGGTCGATTGCCTGTATGACGGATACCTTCATATTGTTCTCCTTAGGCATCGATCTGACACGAATCTCTTCGGGACGCACTATCTCGTTTTCCTCCACATGGCGGCGGATCACTTCGAGAAATTCCTTGCCGTAGCGTCGTGCTTTGCCTACTCCGACACCGGGAATATTCACGAGTTCGGCTTCAGTCACCGGGTAAATCGTGGCCATGGCTTCGAGCGACGGTTCCTGAAATATCACATAAGGAGGAAGATTGTTGATTCTCGCTATCTTCTTGCGCACATCCCTCAGAATGGCGTATAGCTCGGGATCCGCGGCGCATGAAGCCCCGTCATGTTCAGGGAGCTCGGCATCAAGCTCTGAATAATCCACGTCCTCCACAATTCTGAATGTTGCGGGAGCCGCGATAAACGTTCGTCCTTTATCAGTGAGACGCAGGTTTCCATAATTCTCGAGATCGCGGGAAAGATAACCGCCGATCACGGCCTGACGAAGCAATGTGGCGGCGAATTTCTCCCCTTCATGCTCCAGAGAGCCGAAAGTCTCGATATCGTCGTCGCCGTTTGCCTTTATCTCATCTGTGGCCCGGCCTATCAGAATATTTATGATATATTCAAGCTTATGGCCTCCGTCGACAGCCGATACGGCCTCAAGCGCTGCCGCGAGTTCATCCGTGGCCTCTATCTCCTTCTTGGGATTCAGGCAATTGTCGCAATTCCCGCAGTTCTCCTCTTCATATTCCTCGCCGAAATAATGAAGCAAGATCTTCCGACGGCACACCGATGACTCTGCATATTCGGCGGTTTCCTGCAGAAGCTGGCGGCCGATCTCCTGTTCGGAAGCCGATTTGCTTTGCATAAGCTTATCGAGCTTTATGAGATCTTTGCGGGAATAGAATGTTATGCACCTACCCTCTCCCCCGTCGCGTCCGGCGCGGCCCGTTTCCTGATAGTATCCCTCGAGACTTTTGGGGATGTCGTAATGAATCACGAATCTTACATCCGGCTTGTCGATTCCCATTCCGAAGGCAATCGTGGCCACTATCACATCCGCGGTTTCCTGAAGAAACGCATCCTGATTCTGCGACCGCGCCTGGGGATCCATGCCGGCATGATAGGGAAGCGCCGTGATACCGTTGATCTTAAGCGTCTCGGCAAGTTCTTCCACTTTCTTGCGGCTCAGGCAATAGATAATGCCGGATTCTCCTGAATGGTTCTTTATATAACGTATAATCTCACGATCGACGTCTTTGGTTTTGGGACGGACCTCATAATAAAGGTTCTTCCGGTTGAAACTCGATTTGAAAACCTTGGCGTCGAGAATGCCGAGATTCTTCTGGATGTCATGCTGAACCTTGGGAGTGGCCGTAGCGGTGAGAGCGATCACGGGGAAATGGCCTATCTCGGATATCATAGGCCGTATGCGCCGGTATTCAGGACGGAAGTCATGCCCCCACTCCGAAATGCAATGGGCTTCGTCTATGGCGAAGAAAGAGATGTCGATGGATTTCAGAAAATTCACGTTGGCCTCTTTTGTGAGCGATTCCGGAGCCACATAAAGAAGCTTGGTGCGACCCGAACGGACATCGGCCTTCACCTTCTCGACGCCTCCCCTTGTAAGCGATGAATTCAGAAAATGGGCAATTCCGTCATCTTCACTATAATTCCGCAACGCATCGACCTGATTCTTCATCAGGGCTATCAGAGGAGAAATCACTACTGCCGTGCCTTTCGACATCAATGCCGGAAGCTGATAGCACAACGATTTGCCTCCTCCTGTCGGCATAAGGACAAAAACATCGCTGCCACCGAGCAGACTCTCGATGATGTTTTGCTGTTCCCCTTTGAATTTATCGAATCCAAAGTAATATTTCAATGCTTCAAAAATGCCGGCTCTGTCTGTCATGAAGAATAAGGTATTAGTCCGGTTGCGCAGGCTCCTGCCTGCGGCTATGCCATACGTGTCTGGCTGTTACTACAAAGTTAAAATAATTTTTCAATTAATTCAACATCACGCAATAAAAAAATGATGCAAGCTTTCCTCCCGCGTCTGTTTGACTGTAATCTCAAGGCGGATAAAGGGATATTGCGTATGAGTTAGCGATTGAAGCCTTACAGTCGAGATCTCCGGATCAATTTACGAAAGCGCTACGTCACAGCCGCAACTCCCTGAGGACTTAATATATCCGTTTAATCCATCTTTTTTTATCTTCAAGTCCCCATTGAACGTGCCAAGTTCTCCCCGTCGCTTTATCAAGTAACACAAATTGATACATATTTTGTGTGGGATATAATTCAAACGAGTTCATCCCTGTTTCCCAAGAAAGGTCTTGACTGTTTATTGTAGATGTAAACTCTTTATTGTCATCTAAAGACCATTGTACCTGTTCAATCTTTCCAGTTTGAGTATCTAACTTAAGCAAATTATATACGTTTTCGGTATGATACATTTTATACCTATTTGCATATGTCTCTTTTATTTGACGCACACGAATATCTTCAAGAAGTTCTACCACTTGATTTGAAGCAGAATCCGATGCTATAGAGTCAGTTTGAGCTGACAATATAAAAGAAATAGAGGAAAAGAGAAATGCAAGAAGCATCTTTATTGAAATGATTTTCTTCATTAGTCCCAATCGTTTAGTTTGTCGATGTATTCGTCCATGTCGGCAACGTCGAAAACATCGGGAGTGCCGATATTATCATAATTGTCGAAGTCGACCCACATATCGTGAACTGCATCGCCGTTGTAAGTATCTAAATCGGTGTATTCGTCTATAATATTTACCACTCTATTTCCTGCTTTGTGCGTTTCTTTTTTAACTTGGCATTTTGAGTATTGCCGAGTTCAGGATGTGTATCAACATAATTGAGAAAATTTATACGAGAAGAAGTAGTCGGATGGTCGCTGTATTCATCATAGAGCGCATCATATTGCGTTCCAAGTATACGTAGACCGTTGATAAATTCTTCTCCGCATCCGAGATGCTCAAGAAAACGATATGCAAACAAATCGGCTTCAAATTCCTGCTCGCGAGAATATTTGAATGAATATTTGAGTGTACTTATTTTGATGTCCGTTCCTATGTTGGCAATTACTGCACTATAATCTGTACCACTGGTGGGAATACCATAAGCAGCGGCATTGTATGCTTCCATACCTGCGGCCAGACCATTAAGGCCTGCAGCAATACCACCAAGCAATTCATTTTTCCGGCGTTCTTTTGCCTCTGCATAGAAACTACGGATATGGTGCAAAAGAGCGCCGTGCGCAAATTCATGAGCAACATATCCCATAAGAATGTTATAGTTGATACCCTTAGAAGTAAACAAGCCAGAAGTTATACAGATAGCAAAACCTTTTTCAGTGAGAGCTGCAAAAGCGTTTAGCCGGTCATCGTAACATACGTGCAATGAACAATCAATTCCTATTTCAGGAATACCCATGTCAATAAGAAGAGTGTCGCAAAAACCTTGAAGTTCTTCCACGATGGAGTTATCATATTGTGGATAGAAACGCGGAAGTTGACCAACCTTATTCAGGGCTTCCTTTTCAGCCCCTTTCTTTTTTTCTATATCCTTGGCAAACTTCCATAAGAGTTCGTTATTGTCGAGAAAAGTCTTGATAAAAACCGCAGGGTTTGGACCCTCAACTGCTTTGGCTTCATCGCAGACATCGAAATTTTGTATCAATTTCTTGTATTGTTTTTCCTCACTTGCTGCCCATGCTGTAAGCACGATGGCAAACATGACAAAAATAGATATTGTTCGTTTCATATGTATTAGCAAACTTGATTCAATGAATTATTTAGAAGCAGTCATTATGTAAACTGAATATGAATATACTAAGAGAGATAAGAAATATAGCGATTCACCACTTGTATTTTTCTTCTATCACAATTAGCCATCTCATCCTCCAATTCTGAAATTTTAATTTCAAGCGATTGGATTTTTTCTGATACTTCAGTCTGAACACTCAGCGGTGGCAATATCAGTGAAATTGCCTTTAAGTCATCGTTATATAATCTTGATATAATAGAACCGTCGGTTTTATATTTACCCCAATCAACAAGATATTTGAAGCAATAATGGAGGAAAGTATTATTGATTATATTTTCATTAGAATCTATCCAAACAATATTGGAATCTTGAAAATATGCATCTTCACCATCGAAAATAATACTCTTGCCAATAGTGCCTGCGGCCGACAAAAGTACCTGTCCTTTTTTGGGGTAAGGATATTTTGATTTATATGATTCAAAAAGATCACGGCTTATGTAGGCATCAGGCACACCGCCAAAAGTGCCTATTTTATAAAAAGGCACATCTCCAGAAATAGAAGTTTGATGCTTCATAATTCGTTTACACATTTTGATAGCTCCAATTTCTGAAATCTTACGGCTCGCCCCCCCCAATATAACTTTCAGACTATCAAGTAGTTGCCTGATTTTGGCTCGATAATCTTCAATAGTCATTCGGGTTTGTTCAAATTCAGTATCTATCTTGCCACATTCTTTGACAATTTGTTCTTGAATATCTTTAGGGATATCCGGGATGGGGAACTGAATTAGATCATCTTTATAGAAATGTGGTTGTCCAGCTTGCTGAGGTCTAACAGAGAACAATAACTCTTGATGCGCTTTAAGAAAGAAGTAAATGTATTTTGTTTTAATTGGGTCGTCTGTAATTATGGTAATACAATCGGAGGCAAAAATTCTTTCATGCCAGTAATTAACAAAACCAGCATTTGCTCCGGATGCGCTAATTGTTATAACGTCAGCCTCTCGGTTATATTCATTTGTGGTGTATGCAAACGAAAGACCTCCGGCGACAACTTTATACTCTCCGGGAGTGGTTTCGCTTTTTGTAATGGCTTTGCCTTTCTGAATATTTTCCGAACCTACAAATTGACCTAATTTTAGAATGGGGAAGGAACTCCTTATAGAAATGTTCTTCTTGGCTGTAGTATGGATGGATTTGTCAAAGTAAGGGCGCGAGAAATCCAGCATGTCTTTAAGCCTGTAATATTGAGCAATATCTTTGAGCGCATCACTTTGGACAGATGCATCGTCAAATGATAACTTTACAGCGTGCGCGACAGTGCCGGTAGCGTAACGATTATTATCATTATACAATAGACCGCCTGGATTAGTAATTACAATTCCTTCGCTACCCTTGCGATTACTCCAATCATAACCAAGAAACGCCTTTTGTTGTGCGTTATCAGTAGGCGATGTAATTACTAATGTATTCTGAGAACGAACTAACCCGAAATAGAATATTTTTTCTTCTTCCAATGGAAGGACATATTCATAAAACAAGGATTGTAAAATCTTGTTTTGTTCTTCTTCTGTAAGCTTTTTAAACGATTTCGTTTTAATGCGGTTGGAAAGAGTCGAACTTTTCAGAAATGCTGAGATATAATTACTGAAATATTCATATTGAGCAAAACTATTATACTCATTTTCTCCAGAAATAAAACTCCGGTACACTTCTTCTTCAATTCCGATTTGAGCGAGATATTCATTAAAAATATCTTGATCTTCCCAATTTGTCAATGGAGAGCCAGAGACGATAGATTTTGCACTATCCAGTAAGAGCTTATAGCGAGTTGGAGACTCGTTGAATTTTTCAAGAAATAGTGTTATAGTGCTTGTAGCTGTTGCACCAAAAGTTTTTCCTCCAAAGCATATAATCGCACGGATAAAGAAATGTTTAAGAATTATTTCTCTGGCTTTAGTATAACTTACTGGGTTGTTATTACTAAGAATTGACGAGGGTAAAATAACCGCTGCAATTCCTTTAGGTTTCAAAAGCTGAGATATACGCTCAACAAATAGAGTCTCAATTTCAGAACCGTTATTGGTAACGAAATCGATTATATCAAATTGGTTGTTCTTTAGGGCAAGGTGGCTTTTGAATGCATCCACTGAATATGGGGGATTGGCAACAAGGACATCGAATTTCCCGTTTTCAATTCCCTTTTCAGGATAACATTCCAACCCATCTCCGAAAATGATTCGTGCTTGACCAGCTCCATTCATAAACAATGAAACCTTTGATACACGAGCGAGTCGGTAGTCCTTTTCAATACCGTATATAGAATGTTCAACCCAAGAGTTATTCTCAGTCAAATCGGGTTTCCCAATATGATTGAAATAAGCATTGACCGCTTCGATCGCTTCAGTCAGAAAGTGACCGGCACCGCAAGCATAATCAACTATCTTTGGCATCACATATCGGTCTTCACGTTTCACCAATCGCTCTATAGGTAAGCTATCCCATATGAAGCGGGTGATGGGCATGGGCGTAAAGAATTGCCCTTCATTCTGTTTGAAGCCTTTATTTAACAACTGCTCGAATAAATCGCCGAGAAATTGGTGTTTCGATGGATAGACAATTCTGTATCGTTCGAAAAGTTGAACGACCTCAACAAGAATTTTTCCATTTTGGAAAAATAATTCTTCATTATGCACATCCTTAAAAGCAAAGTCATTATTAGAATAAAATTTAAGGATTCGAATAGTATTATTGAGGTCTTCTATTGCTGATGCTCTTTTTTGTCCAGTATATTGTTGGAAAAGATTCTCGGCATAATCATTCGGAACATAGAATATTTCCTCTTTCATGAAATCTTCCATTCCCTGCTTATGAAGCCTTTGAAGTCTATCCTGCAAGGTTTCGTAAGTGTCGGTGCCTATTCGATATTGAAAATCCACAATATCATCTTGTCCTTTACTTAATTCATCAACGAGTTTGCATATAAAAAGCGCAATAAGTCGATTGAAAGCATTCTCTTTATCACTTACATTGTTATGACGTAGAATTTCTTCAAATCTATTAACAATTTTATCATTAGGAGTGAAGTCGCGTAAATGTTTTTTTCTCAGCGGTTTCACTCCAATCTTATATGCGACAGTTTCATCATCAAAGATAAGATTGTCGTGCATTTCTTTTTTATAGGTTTCGCTCCAAACTTCAAAAAGGTTGTGAGCATTACCTGCTACTTTTGGATTGGAATAGATTAAAACAGATTCATCCTTTTTGGCAAGTTTAACAATATTGGCATCATCAGTGCAATTAATTACAGGGCACTCATACGAAAGAATACCATTCTTAAAATCCGAAGCATATATGCCCAGCCATCGTGCAGTCCTTTCTTGTTGCCAGTATGAAAATATCTGACCTCCGTCTTCTTTTGTTTGTTTAACTGCTTTAGTGAACTCACTACCTGCAGTCTTGCATTCTAGAATAAATAAGACAGATTCTCTATCTGGTGTATAAACTACTATGTCGGCGCGGCCACTCTTTTGTTCATGACCTAACGTCCACACTTTTTCAAGTTCAATAGTTTCTGGGCGATACCCTTTTTCTAAAAGGCGATTGACACATTCAAATACCACAAAGTTTTCGTTTTGGTCAAAACCCGTATTGCGGTCTCGCCCTAAAATAGAGTCAGGATATATGAGCTTTTGAGCAGACATATCGACTTCCATTTGACAATGGAAGTCTGCAAATTCCTTGACATATGAATCGTTCTGTTTCAAAAAGCCAAGGTGCTCAAGAAGTGCAGGTAATGTAGCTCTTGTAATCATGTCAAATGCCCAAAGGCTTAAAAAGGAAACTCCCTCGTAGCATCTGAAGGCCGACCAAAGCCTGTGCGACTACGAAGAAGATTCCGAAGGGTTTTCGGCTCTCGCCGTATGTCTTTGTTATTGTTGTTCGGTCATTTTCAGATGAAACTCGCTATCGATATGATGTAAATTTACTAATTTATTCTGATATAGAGGTAATACGAGCAAAATTATTTATTGACAGCTCACGGGGATGTACTAATCCCGCCGGCGCAGCCTGTTCTACTGTTCCCCTGTCCAAAAACACACCCGGATACGGCTAAAGCATTGGCTCTGTGGGCGCAAAATTTTGCGCCCCTACAAGTCGGCATGGGCGAGGACGCCCTTCCGAAAATGGGGTTATTTTATGGCGGATTAGGCCGATTTTAGATGCAAAAAAAACATCACGCCTCGCATCGGGCGTGATGTTTTTTTTGCGGCATTTCGGCGGTTATGCCGATACTATGCTTCTGAAAATTTTTCGAAATGCGCTTTCTCGAGCTGCTTTTTCACGTATTCGGCATCGACCGTGAAGCGTTTCTCCGGATTGGAAGGCATCTCATACATGGCATCAACCATTATCGTCTCCACAATCGAGCGGAGACCGCGCGCTCCGAGTTTATACTCTATCGCCTTGTCGGCAATAAGATTCAGCGCATCGTCGGTGAATTCAAGATCCACCCCGTCGAGTTCGAACAGTTTCTTGTACTGGCGAGTGATGGCATTCTTCGGTTCTGTCAGAATACGGAGTAAAGCTTCCTTGTCAAGCGGCTCGAGGCTCGTAAGAATCGGAAGACGACCGATGATCTCCGGGATGAGTCCGAACGACTTCAGATCCTGGGGCATCACATAGCGCATAAGATTCTCTCGCTGCTGCTTGCGGGAAAGTTCGTCATGTCCGTAGCCTACAACATGAGTGTTCAGACGTGAGGCAATTTTGCGCTCTATTCCGTCGAATGCTCCTCCGCAGATGAAAAGGATATTTTTCGTATCGACAGGAATCAGTTTCTGCTCAGGATGCTTGCGGCCGCCGTTTGGCGGAACAAGCACCACGCTTC
This sequence comes from uncultured Bacteroidales bacterium, assembly GCA_900549375.1. Classification (GTDB taxonomy): domain Bacteria; phylum Bacteroidota; class Bacteroidia; order Bacteroidales; family Muribaculaceae; genus Lepagella. The sequence goes on from URNY01000014.1 coordinate 17,708, forward strand.
CTTCGAGAAGCTTAAGCAGACCCTGCTGAACTCCTTCGCCGCTGACATCGCGCGTGATGGAGGGATTGTCGCTTTTGCGGGCAATCTTATCTATCTCGTCTATGAAGACAATTCCCTTTTCTGCTTTCTCCACATCATAATCGCAAGCCTGAAGCAAACGGGTCAGAAGAGATTCGATATCCTCTCCGACATAGCCGGCTTCTGTGAGCACTGTGGCGTCGACGATGGTGAAAGGAACGTCGAGCAGCCGGGCAATGGTCTTAGCGAGCAATGTTTTCCCTGTGCCGGTGGGACCAACGAGGATGATATTGGATTTCTCGACGTCCACATCATCGTCGCTCTTGGAATTGATGCGTTTGTAATGATTATAGACAGCCACCGAAAGATACTTCTTCGCTTCCTCCTGACCGATGATATACTGGTTTAGGAAATCGTTGATTTCCTTCGGCTTCGGAATCTTGAGCACTTCCGTATCTTTTCCGTTGCGCGTCTTGCGCTGCTTGAGCTGCATATCGCGGGCCTCATCGATAAAGGTGATGCAGTCTGTGCATAGATTGAGTCCCTCGAGCACCTTCACAACCGGCGTCTGAGCACTATCCATATTTCCACACATCGTGCAGACAAGGCCTGTTCTTTTGGTTGCCATTTTTATTTCTTTTTCGGGTTCTCAAGCACTTTGTCGATCATTCCATAGTCGAGTGCTTCCTGCGCGATCATCCAGTAATCGCGGTCTGAATCGGCCTCAACCTTTTCAAACGGCTGGCCGGAATGACTCGAGATAATGCGGTAAAGTTCCTCTTTGAGTTTGAGTATCTCGCGAGCCGTGATCTCTATGTCGGACGCCTGCCCCTGGATTCCCCCCATGGGCTGATGGATCATCACCCTCGAATGCGGAAGCGCGAATCGCTTGCCATGTTCACCGGCAACGAGCAGAACGGCGGCCATCGAGGCGGCCATGCCGGTGCAGATTGTGGACACATCGCTGTTGATATATTGCATCGTATCGTAGATGCCGAGACCTGCATAGACCGATCCGCCGGGTGAATTGATATAAAGCGCGATATCTTTCTCGGGATCCACCGAATCAAGATAGAGAAGCTGAGCCTGGATGATGTTGGCGCTCTGGTCCGTTACCTGTGTGCCTAAAAAGATGATACGGTCCATCATAAGACGCGAGAAAACATCCATCTGCGTCACGTTCAGCTGGCGCTCTTCCAGAATATAGGGATTCATATAATCGGAAGTCGGAGCCATTGCAGATGCCGATATCTTTTCCAGATGGCGGGCATACGAGTCGAGCGTGTTGGAACTCATGCCGAGATGGCCGACGGCGAATTTTCTAAAATCGTTGTTCATATTCATAAAACAGATATATCCGCGCGGGGGAATTCCCGCGCAGATATATGTATAACAAATTTTGTGCCAATATTTGCTTCGACAGCTGTCGGCTGTCATAGTCTCAGAGGAGATCAGGCGTTGCGGAAGAGGTCGTTGAACTCCTCTACGCTAACCTCTTTGTCATCTACGCTTACAGTGGCGCGTATGCCTCCGAAGAGCTTCATGTCCACAGTCTGATTGTAGACCTGATTGCGTGCGCGCTCATCCTTGAGGATATCCTGCGCATAGCGGTCGAGAGTCTCGTCGGGCACGTTGGTCATGCCATACTGTGCGAACTGACTGCGGGCCATCATGCGGGCTGTGTTGAGCAGATCGCTATCCTCTACCTTGATATCGAGCTGGGCAGCCACAGCCTCTTTCTCGAGCTCCCACTCGAGTTCGGGTCGCAGGCGCACATATTCCTCATCGATATTCTCATTGTTGAGCGCTTCGTTCTGGCTCTTGAGGAAATCCTTCAATACCTCATCGGGAAGCTTAAGCTCACCGATGGCATCCTGAATTGCTTTCTTGGCATCGATAGTGAAGCGATAATTGGAATCGTTGACAAGGCTTGCGGCAATCATATCCCTGAGGGCTGCGCGATATTCCTCCTCGTTATGAACCTTATCGGCACCGAAAACCATGTCGAAGAATTCCTGATTGTGTTCGGCAGGTTTGAGCACGATAATCTCCTTGATCTCCATGTTGAAGTCGCCTTTGTGGTTTTCTGTCTCCTCTTTGGCGATATTGAGCATGGAAGCGAGTTCAGTGGCGTTGGAATCGCATGTAGCCGCAGGATTGAACCTTACGATGTCGCCCACATGTTTTCCTTCGAAAAGCTTGCGCTGATCATCGCTCTTGAAATACTGCGGGGAAACAATCCCGTTTTCAACCACGATGCCGCTTTCCTTGACGTTGCCGTTCTCATCGAGCTCGGTTATCACACCCTTCACGAGTGCCGTAGCATCAACAACCTCACCCTGCTCCTGCTTGCCGAAGCGACGTGTGAACTGCTCGTCCTGACGGTCGATCATCTCGTCGGTCACCTTAATAGTGTAATAGGGGACATGGAGATCTTTGTTGACATGGGTGTCGAATTCCGGAGCCACTCCCACTTTGAATTTAAGTGTGAAATCAGTGCCGTTGATGTCGAACGCCTCATCCTGCATCGGAACTGGATTGCCCAATACATGAAGATTGTTCTCCTTTATATAGTCAAAGATGGCGCTGCCTACCTCTTTATTGATTACATCATATTTTACGGAAGCACCATATTTTTTCTGAATCAGGCCTGCGGGGACATGTCCGGGACGGAAGCCAGGCTCAGCATGATTCTTGGAAATCTCCTTCAGTTGTTTTTTAACTTTGTCTGCATAGTCCTTCTCTTCGAGCACAACGGTGAGTTCACCGTTCACATCGTCGATTTTGGCATAATCTACTTTCATTTCTATATGTCTTTATGTTTTGTTTCAATGTCTGATTCACAAGCGGACGCGAAACCCGCTGCCGGATTCCGCATCCATCGTGCAAATTTAACAAATTATCTCCAACCCGCCAAATCAACTGAAGAAACAGCTGAATACTTTCACCGTGTCAAGATGGTCGGAAACTCCTGCCGTTTCTCTGGCAGAATGCATAGCCCAGATGGCATTGCCCATGTCGACTCCGCGCAGATCGAATTGCGAGGAGGATATATTGCCGAGTGTGGATCCGCCGGCGACATCGGCATGATTCACGAAATACTGACATTCGACTCCGGCCTCGGCACAGAGCGTGCGGAACACCGCCGCTCCTTCCGCATCGGTCATATATTTGCAGTTGGCATTGATTTTAACAACCGGACCGCCACCTATCACCGGATGGTTGGTAGGATCGTATTTCTCATTATAATTAGGATGCCAGGCATGAGCGTCGTCGGCCGAGATCATGAAAGAGTTGGCGATTGCGCGATAGAAGTTCTGAGGATCATCGCCATCATGCAATCTGACAAACCGCTCCATTATATCGCGCAAAACAGGCGAGGCTGCGCCCTGCTTTGTGCCCGACCCCGTTTCTTCGTTGTCGAAAACGGCAAGAACACGAGTCGCCTGCGCCGGAGATGCGGCAGTGCCGAGGAATGCCTCGAGGCCCGCAAACGCCATAGAAAGGTCATCGATACGCGCCGATTGGAAATATTCATTTTTCATTCCCACAAGCGATGCTTTCTCGAACGGATACAGACAAAGCTCATAATCGATGATGTCCGTGGGGGATATGCCGAGTTCGGATGCAACCAAAGCCTTTACAACTCCGCCGTTGCTCTTGAACCCGGCGATTTCTTCCCGGGAGAAATAGCCGATAACAGGCTTCATGTCTTTCTGTACCGACAATGGATTCCCTTCGTTGACCGCGCGGTTGAAGTGTATTGCCAGATGTGGAATCACGGCAACGGGGCGTTTCAAATCTACAAGTCTGGTTTCGGGATGAAGGGCGTCTTTACCTTTCAGCATTACCCGGCCTGAGATCGAGAGCGGACGGTCGAACCATGTATAAAGAATGCCCCCTCCATATTTCTCCACATTGAGCGATACCACTCCCCCTTCGCCATAAATCTCGGCGTTGGGCTTGATTTTGAAGCAAGGACTGTCGCTGTGGGCCGATATGATGTGGAAGCCGTTATCGGAGACAGGCCCCTCACCTGCAATCAGCGCGAAGACCGCGCTGTCGTTCTTTTTGATATAATATTTTCCGCCTCGGCTGATCTGCCATTTATCCTCCTGTCGGAGAGACCGGAATCCGGCGGCTTCAAGTTCATTTACTATTGTGTCAACGGTCAGGAAATTGCATGTGCTCCTGTCGAGACGTTTCAAAAGTCGTTCAATCATTGAGTCGATGGTATTGTTTTTATCCCTTCCGGGTTGTGGTTATTGGTTCGATGGATTATACCGCAGATTGTTGAGCGCCCGCATCACGTTGCAGAGCGTCTGCGACCAATATGAGATAAAGTTTTCCTTGCATTCGCGGAAAGCGTCCGGCGCATTCTCCCCGCCGCTCCCCTTCACATTGGAGATAAAATTAAAGAGCGGCTGAAAAATATCCGCAAGTGATTCGGATATAGATGCGGCTACCGGCGTGTCGCTATACTTCATATCCTCCTCGAATGTCTCGAGAAAAACATCGTCAGGCCCGAGAAGTCCCTCCACGTTTCGCCGTATGCTCTCATAATAGTCTTCGTCGACATATTCAGGGAAATAGCTGAATTCAGCGGACCCCGGTGCATCTTCAGCTGAAAGATCGGAAAATTCCCAGTAGATGCGCGGCAGGAAGTCGAGCATAAGCGCGATAAATTCATCTTTCTCATAATCGGCTGAATGCTCGAGCGTCTGGCAGTAACGGGCGGCGAGTGCCGTGAGCGACATAAGCCTCGATCTCATCTCATCTTCTGTCATCTGTATAGATTGTTTTTCATTATATATTCAAAAACCTTTACCGGCAGGAAAAAGTTGAGGTTTCTCCCCTCTTTCACGGCTCCGCGCACGAATGTGGAGGAAATCTGTGCCTGAGGCGCATTTCTCATCAGCCGCACATTTTCGGGCAACGAAGCTTCTATGGGATAATCAGGACGTAAATAGATATAGAGTCCGAATTCCTCTATGATCTTTTCATGATCGCGCCATCGCGAAAAGTCAAGCCAGTTGTCGGAACCGATAATCAGGCTGAAGGAATTCTCGGGGTATTTAGTCCGGAGCGCACACAGCGTGCTGTAAGTATAGGAAGGCACAGGCCGTGAGAATTCGAAATCCGAAACCTTGACGCCTCGGCAATCTTCGGCCACAAGCCTTGCCATGGCAAGCCTGTGGAAATCGGCCGCCGGCCGGCTTCCCGACTTGAGCGGATTCAGCGGACTCACCATCAGCCAGACCTCATCGAGGTCGAGCCACTGGGAGGCATAGTTGGCCACCATGGCATGTCCGTTGTGTATCGGATCAAAGCTGCCGCCAAAAATACCGATTCTCATCCTTTTGCTATGAAGTCCTCAATCAGTTTCTTCACTTCCGAACAACAGCTGTCGAGCGAGTCATTGACAACCCTTCGGTCGAATTTATCTGAGAATCCCATCTCATATTCCGCCTTGTCGAGCCGTCGGGCGATAGATTCCTCGCTGTCGGTGCTCCGGGCGCGGAGACGCCTTTCGAGTTCTTCGACCGATGGAGGAAGGATGAAAATTGAAAGGGCATCTTTTCCATAGCGTTTCTTGACGTTGAGCGCTCCCTTTACGTCAATATCCATTATCAGATTCCGGCCTGAGCCTGTGACGCGTTCCACTTCGGAGACAAGTGTGCCATAGCATGTGCCGGCATACACCTCTTCCCATTCCACGAATTCCCCATTTTCCACCCGCTTATGGAATTCCTCGGACGTTAGGAAATAATATTCCCTTCCGTCTTTCTCTTCGCCTCTGGGAGCCCTGCTTGTGGCAGAGATCGAGAAACCGAGTTTAAGACCCTCATAATCCATGAGACGCGAGATGATCGTGGATTTCCCTGTACCGGAGGGCGCCGACAATATTATGATTTTTCCTTTTGTCATTATGTTCATGAATTATCAAAGAACATTGAGAACCTGCTCCTTGATCTGTTCCAGTTCATCTTTCATGCGCACCACTATCTTCTGCATATCCGCATTGTTCGATTTCGAGCCGAGAGTATTGATTTCCCGGCCCATCTCCTGAGCTATGAAGCCGAGCTTTTTCCCTTGCCCTTCCTTCGGCAGTTCCTCGCCTCCGAGAGTCTCGAGAAAATAATTCAGATGCGATCTCAGGCGCAGTTTCTCTTCATTCACATCGAGCTTCTCGATATAGAATATCATCTCCTGCTCCAGTCTTCCCGCGTCGTATTCTATGGATGAGAGACGCTCGAGCTGTTCCTCGAGCCGCATTTTAATTTTGGGAACCCTTTCAGCTTCGTAAGGCTCGATTTCTACCAGCAATGAGCCGATATTTTCTATCTTGCTTCGGAAAAAATCATAAAGTTTGCGACCTTCCTGAAATCTGAATTCGCGCAAGGTAGCTATAGCGTCGCCGCAGGCTTCGATCAGGGCAGCATAGTCATCGGCAGCTGCAGCCTGCTGCTCACTTTTCATTGCGTCGGGCATATGCATAAGCAAGGAATACCAGTCGGCAGGCCCGGGCAATCCTAGTTTCTTCCCCATCTCTTCCAGCTGGCTTTTATAAAGGCCGAGAATGTCAACGTTGACCGTGGAGGTGGTTTCCGTGGCAGTAGATTCGACTGCCACGCAAATGTCCACTTTTCCGCGCTCAAGGGCTTTTGCCACTCTGGAACGTATCTCAATATCATATTCCCTGAAGATATGAGGAATACGGGCCGCGGCATCAAACTGCTTGCTGTTGAGCGATTTTATCTCTACAGTAATCTTTTTTGAGGAGGAAGAGGCACATCCCCGGCCGAAACCGGTCATCGATTGAATCATGGTCTTATCGTTTTGCGCAATACTGTTTGTCGTACTTGTTTGTTGCGCAAATATAATATTTTGAAGTTGTTTAAACAACTTTTTTCTAACGATGCTTCCGTCGGCCCGGAAATCCGCTCCCCTATCCGGCAACTGTTCAGAATTTATAGGTGAGCATTGCCTGCAGCGACATGGTGGAGGATACATGATCTGGCCAGTCGCGATAGTGCGTGGAGCGGACACGGTTGGTGAAACTCAACGTGCCGTAGAGTTTTTTATACAGCTGATAGTCGAACCTGACTTCCGTCACATTAAACGATGCCACGGATTTATCGCCCATCACGTTGAGAGTCCGAAAATTCACGGTCTTCAGATTCGTTCCTTTATCATAGCCTTTCCATGTAAAAAGTCTGTAATATTCATGACTGAGCGAAAGAGAAGCTCGCCGGCGATTCCACGTTATGTTGGCCCCCGCCTTGATCGAAAAACCGGAAGCGAAATTGTAATTGCGCTCATCGGTCCAGTAATGATCACTGAGTATGGACCCGAGAATGATGGCATTCGCATGGACATATCCGTCGAATATATAATGATGGCGCTCCACATCTCTGAACAGGAAACCGACTCCGAGACAAGCCGGCACTCCTAATTTATAGGGTACTTTCTCAATGTTTGTGATCGTATCGCTGTCATAAAAATCGAAATGCTGGTAGAGACCGATGCTTCCCGAAGAATTTTTATGGTCGAGAACCTCACGCGAAAGCAAACGTCCTTTGATCTGTAGCTGTGAAAGCACCGGCTGATAACGCATCCCCTGCAATTCGGCATGTATGGTGAAATAATCGTAAGGCTTGGTGGATTTGGCTTCGAACCGGTCGCCATATTCAAGATCGAGCTGCATCACTCCTCCGACGTAAGGCGAACGCATCCTTCCCTGAAACGCCATGGTCTTTACTCCGAGCGACATCTGAATGGCAATATTGGGTGTACCGAACATTTTGCCGGGAGTGGCGCGTTTTCTCCATGCCTGACCCGTAACAAGTCGGTTAACACCCCTCATGGGCGACAATATGAAAGCGGCCACCTCCCGCTCGAACCGTTCGAGTCCGCCGGAACGGTCATCGAGCACCGCATCCGAAGCTCGGAACAGAACCTCTCCGAGAACCGCGCCCCCGATCGGTGTGGCTATAATGTCGTTGGTCGAGGGATATTCGCACTCCATGAAAAGTTCCCACATCGCGCTGCCCCCTATCGCGAACAGTTCCGACTGCCAGAAATTGAAGCCATTGGCTCTTGCCGCTCCATAGTATAGACTTCCGTTATAAGGATGAAGGAAAGTGTTTGTGCCGAGCTGGTCATTGTCCCATTTAAATCCATGCTTGAAATTCTCCTTAATGGAATTGAGCGTGACATGCGCGTAATCGCCGTTCTGCACAAAACGGTCGAAAGCCCACAATCCGATATTGAAACCGCCCACTTCGGCCGCCGCCCGCCAGAAATGCCGTTTGCCGTAATATGCCACATCCGCCGAATCCGGCGGGACCTGAGTCACCATATTGTATTTGATAGGCATCTGGGCTGATGTTGAAACAGGCAAAAAACATCCGGTAATCATGAAACATGTTATCATGATTGTCTTCACAAAAACCGATATGTCTCCTTTTCGCAACAAAGCAACAGTTGTTTAATCCGTTAATCTTTTGGATTAAAACAACTGACCTACCCCCATTGGTTTACTTCAAAAAAAATTAGCGGTGTCGGGCAAAAAGCCGGACACCGCTTATAATGTTATAATGATAAGAGTATGTTTACTTGTCAGTTTGCTTGCTGGTAATACGTATGATATTGCCTTTCTTGTCAACCTCTATCGAAGCAATCTTATCCGGTTTGATTTCCTGCATCTCAGCCCCGCTTATCACTTTACCGTCCAGATATATTGTCAAATCTTCATATCCGACGGTTTCTATTTCCGACTTTGTATCGCCGGATGATTTCTTCTTTGTGCCTGAGCCGATCACAATAACGTTGCTGAGTGATTCCGGATGCTCCGACTGCTTCTGTTCGGCTCTGACAGACGCATTATTGAAAAAATTCTCGAGATCAAACGGGATTTTTTCTCCGTTTATGTTCAGTGTCATACCGACATTATCAAATTCCGTAATGAACGGGAATACGGCTGTAATAGTGGCCTTACCATCGGTCAATGTACTGCTCAATGACTTGGCGTCATAGGTCTTGCCATGGGTGGTGAAGGTTCCTCCGGAAACCGTCAGGTTATTTCCTAATCCTTCCGCTTTGATAACTACAGTGGTCTTGCCATCGTTGTTATTGACGTTCACAATCTTAAAATACTTGACCGAGGTTTTGTCTTGTGACGGTTTTTCATTACTTTTGCCCTCAGATACTTTGAGAGTGCTGATTGTTGACACCGCGGCCCTTATAGCCGGCACACCGGTCACACTCAATGCCAGCGCAAGCGTTGGCACCATTGCGAGGGCTTTCCATTTTCGCCCCGCACAACTTTTTGCTTTGTACATCATGGTGATTCGTTTTTTGAGTTTACTATGATTCAGGCTGTTGGCCAAGGACGGGAATCTGGCGCCAACAGCTTTCTTTATCAAAAGCATCTGATATTTCTGCGTGTCATG
>URNY01000015.1 GCA_900549375.1 uncultured Bacteroidales bacterium
ATGCCGCCCTGACGGGCCAGATCCTCACCCATGACGAAAATGGTTTCGTCCTTTGCCATGGTTTCCGCCATGGCCTTCTCACGTTTGGCAACCGCCGCATCATACGCGGCCTTATAGTTTTTCTCAGTGGGCTTACAGGCCGGAAGCAGCAATGCGGCAGCTGCCGCCGCTATAATAAGTTTCTTCATAATCAGATTCAATCTATCGATTCGAGAATACGGGTCTCGCGCGGCGCGAATGTATATTTGCAGTCCTGCGGTATCAATACAACGGTCTCACCCGTCACGACATCTCTGAAACGTTTCCCCTCAGGGATGATTTCGAGATAGCGGGTCATATCCACCTCATTCTCCACATCTCGGCCGTTCATCACTATAACAGCAGAGTCATCGCCTTTGCGGCGCTCATAGAGATAGATACCGTTAGTAGGCATGAAGTGCTTCATGCTCCCCTCCCCTATAGCCTTGCTGCCACGGCGCCAGCGGTTCACGGCCGCTATGTAGTCGAAGGCCTCGTTCTGCAGGTCGCTGCGCCCCTCACGCTCGAACACCGACGAGGTGTCGCCCGGAAAACCGCCGGGCATATCCTTGCGGACATTGCCGTCGCCACCCTCGCGCGTGCCGTGCATCAGCAGTTCCGTGCCGTAGTAGAGCTGCGGAATACCGGGAATGGTGAGCAGTAGCGTCAGCGCCTGCTTCCACTGGGCGAGCGTTTCCGGCTCTTTGAGGATGAAGCGCTCGGTGTCGTGGTTGTCGAGAAAGCGGAGCACGTTCATCGGGTCGGGATAGAGATAATCGAGCGCAAGGTGGTCGTAGATCACGTTCAGACCGTTCCATGGGTCGGTATCAGCCTTGAAAGGCGCCATATCGCGGCTCTTTATCATCAGCGGGAAGTCCATCACCACGGGGAGATGCGTGTCGGGATTCCGTTTCGTTGCGAGGGGCGATCCGGCCTGCCAGTAGGCCTCGCCGCCGGTTTCGCCAAACCAGCATTCCCCCACGATGTTGAAGTCGGGATATTCCGCCTTCACGGCATCGATCCAGCGGGCCATGGCCCGCTCGTCGGCGTAGGGATAGGTATCCATACGTATGCCGTCGATCTGCGCCTCTTCGATCCACCAGATGGAATTCTGGATGAGATATTTCATCAGATGCGGATTGCGCTGGTTGAGGTCGGGCATCTCCTCCACGAACCAGCCGTCTTGTGTCAGCCGGCGGTCGTAGTCGGAGCTGTAGGGATCGGTGATTGTGGATAGCCGGTAGTTAGTCTTTACATAGCCGTCGGGGAAGTTGAACCAGTCGGACGACGGTCGATTCTCGAACCAGGGATGGGCCGAGCCGCAATGGTTGAAGATCATATCCATCACGGTCTTGATACCGTTGTCGTGGAGTGTGTCGACAAGCGCGGCATACTCCTCGTTGCTGCCGAAACGGGGATCGACGCGATAATAGTCGGTGGTGGCATAACCGTGATAGCTGCCGCCGGGCATATCGTTCTCGAGCACCGGGTTGAGCCATACGGCGGTAATGCCGAGCGAGTCGAGATAGCCGACATGATCGGCGATACCTTTGAGGTCACCGCCGTGACGGGTGTTTGGATTGGTGCGGTCAACCGGCACGCGATGGCGCAACGTGGCCACGTCATCGATAGAAGGATCGCCGCTGGCGAACCTGTCGGGCATCACCATATAGAGCACGTCGGCGGCCGAGAAGCCTTGCGCTCCCCGCTGAGAGCGACGTGCGCGAAGCTCGAAATCACGCGAAACATGCTTCCGCCCTTCGCGCCATTGAAGCTTCATGACACCGGGACGGGTTTCGGGGGAAACCGTGAGATAGACGAACTGCCAGTCAGGACTCCCGTCGAGGCGCGCTACTGAATCTATGCGCACTCCGGGATAATCCACAGAGAACTCCGCGCCGCGTATGTTCTTGCCATGAATCTGAAGCTGTAGCGATGTGTCGCGCATGCCGGTCCACCAGTGGGGCGGCTGGATACTCTCTACATCAAACGGGGCCGCGGCCGATGCCGAGAGCGCACCGCCCGCCACTAAGCAGAAAAGGTCACGGCATACACGCCGCGACCTGTTGATTGATTTCTTGATCCTGTTTTTCATATCACATGTCAGTCTACCTGGATTACAAGGTGGTGGGTCAGACTCCAGAATTTCGCAGGATTGGTGATCTGGATTGTCTTCGGGCCATCTTTCTCGCCTGTGATCTTATAGGAATCGGCCGGCATGTTGGTCCAGATTTTCACCTTCTTGGCATTGGTAGGGATAGAAGTAAGCGTGCGCATGTCGGCGGTCACGAAGTATGAGCTGTCGAAGTTACCCTTCAGCACTTTCGTGGAGCCGAGGAATTTCTTCTCCAAGAGTCCGTTCTTCTTGAGATCTTTGTTGGAACCGATGGCATAATAAACGCGGTTGGCTTCGTTTTCGGCGGCAACAGCCTGAGCCTGCGCTTCGTCTTTGGCTGCGGTCTCGTTCTTCAGCTGCTCCTGACCCTCGGCCACCTGATTGTTCAGGTTTTCAATCTGACCTTTGGCGGCTGCCAATTCGCTCTCAAGCTGGGCGATTTTCTGATCCTGCGATGCAAGACGCTCTTTGAGCTGAGTGATTGTCTTTGTCAATACGCTGTTCTGGTTGCCCGAATTCTTGAGTTTGGCCTCCATTGAGGTGAGTAGTTCTTTATTGGCAGCCAGACGGGCCTTGATCGACGCGAGATTATGGCGGATTTCCGCACGACGGTCGGCATTGTCGCCGGCACCCATATTGTAGAGAAGTCCCTCCTGAACGTTGATGGAATCAAGTCCGGTATAGATGTCTCCCATCAGCAACATAAGAGAGTCGTTGAAAGTGGTGGCTTCCTGATACTCAGCGGTAAGATCGGCGATTCGGAGGGAATCCTCCTCAAGTTTCTTCTGATTTCCGGAGCATGAGGCAAGCATCAGCAAGCCGGCTCCCATGATGATAATACTCTTTTTCATTTTGATATACATTAGTTTAAAGTTCAATTTGATAAAAAATATGCGAATCGGTTCAATCCGCATCTCCTGCGGAGAGGAGTTGTTTTTTAGCGGAATCGCAACCCTCGATTATAATAACAATTTCTCCTTTCGTCTGGTTCGATGCATAAAAATCCGCCAGATTTCCGAGAGTATCCTTGTTTACGGTTTCGTGAATCTTAGAAATCTCGCGACACACAGCAGCCTGACGGTCGGTGCCGAAAGACTCCGCAAGTTGGCGCAATGTGCGTGCAAGCCTGAGGGGAGACTCATAGATAACCACCGTGCGCGGATCGGCGGCAAGTTCGGCGAGACGGGTAGCCCTCCCCTTTTTAAGCGGCAGGAAGCCCTCGAACACGAACCGGTCGCAGGGGAGTCCCGAATCGACAAGGGCGGGCACAAAGGCCGTGGCTCCGGGGAGGCACTCCACGTCGACACCTCTTTGCCGGCATTCGCGGGAGAGCAGAAAGCCGGGATCCGAAATACCGGGCGTGCCGGCATCGGAAACGAGTGCTGCGGTCTCCCCCGATTCCAGACGGTCGACGATTCCCGCAACTGTCTGGTGCTCGTTGAATTTATGATGACTGCGCATGGGAGTGTGGATATCGAAATGCTTCATCAGCTTCCCCGATGTCCGCGTATCCTCGGCAAGTATGAAATCAACCTCCTTGAGAACCCGTATGGCTCGGAATGTCATATCCTCCATATTTCCCACAGGTGTGGGAACTATAAAAAGTTTTCCGCTCATCCTTCGAAATATATGCGGATTATCTCAAGAAAATCCACTACTTCGGGATTCTCCGGATCCCATCCGAGACTACCGATGAAATAATCCTCGGCTTCATCATAGCTGTCCATGCAGGCCACTCTGCCGAGTGCTTCGGAAAACTCGCTGTCGGAGTTGCTGAAAAGCTCTCGACGGAAGCGGAAACGGTCGTTGAGACAGAAAGCCGGCTTCCGGCCGGTGCCTCCGCTCTTAGGCTTTGCCGAAGCTACCGTCGGCTCCTCATCGATATTTTTCGGTTCTTCCTCTGATTTTTCCGACTCCTCAGCGGTTTTTTCCGGCTCCTCAGCGAAATCCAGAGTATCGGAGAACTCGGTGATTTCAGTGCGGATCGGCTCTTTAAGGTCCTTAGAGTCCTTAGAGCTAATGCTATTAGGCTCATTAGGCTCATTAGTCCCATCAGCCCCATTGGCTCTCAGCCCCGCGAGGCGCGCCTCGATCAGAGGCGCCAGCTCATCTATCTTCTCTTCTCTCAACTGGGCGAGCTCCAGCAATCCCTCAAGTTCATAAATCTTGTCCTTGAGATTCTTGATTTCCTCTATCGTCATATTCTTCAGTTTTCTGTTCATCGGCGTAGCCGGGCACGAATGTGCGCATCAAGGCACGCTTCACGGCCTCGCGCGCTTTAGTGCGGTCGGTCATATTATTGAGCATCACCACTATCACGTGGGTTGGTGCGTAATCATCGTCAAGCTTATAGCCGGCATAGCACTGAATACCTTTCATGCTGCCCGTCTTCATGGCCACATAGCCGTCGAGCGGCGTGCCGGCAAGGAACCGCCGCAAGGTTCCCTCCTGACCCGCCAAAGGGAAGAATGAGGCGTAATAGGGATCCACGGAGCGGTCGGCAAGCACGGCGGCCATAAACTCGGGGGTAACCCTGTTTTGCCGTGACAGTCCGGAGCCATCCACAATATGCACCCCTTCGAGCGGTGCCTTGCGTCGTTTCCAGTAATTCATCTCACGCGATGCGCCGGCTTCGGTTGATCCTTTTTCTCCGCAGGCCACTGCGTAAGTGCGCAGCAACGCTTCGGCATACTGATTGTCGCTGCGCATCATGCAGGAACGCATGATCTCGTCGAGCGGAGCCGACTGATGATCGACCGAAGCTCACGGGAGCCGGACCGCATATCGTCGCCGCGAAGAGTGATGCCCCCTTGCGACAATGCGGCCCGCAAGCGCGTGCTCATCACGGCCGAGGGATTCGGCACCGAGCGGCTGCCGGAGGCGTTGTCCTCGAAGTTCAATGCGTACGAGCCGGTCCCATAGGCATGTGGCAGATCGCCCGACATCCAGGAGGGAGGGACAGCCGGACCGTCCCAGAGATCTTCATCGTATATAATGCGGCCACCAATCTCTCGAACGCCGATCTCTTTGAGGGCCGACACTATCTCGGCGCAGATATCCTTTCCGGCAACGTGACGCGAGTTGAGCGACGGGTCGCCGCTCCCCTCAACCACTATATTCCCCTCCACAACTCCATCGCGCACCGGAGCCGTGAGCCATACCCTCGTATGGAAACGGCTCTCGACATCGCGTTTCTCGAGCAGAGTGGCGGTGGTGACGCATTTCATGATCGAAGCGGGGATCAGAGGCTTCTCGGCGTTGTAGGCCACCAGCGTCTCACCGCTGGAGAGATCGCGTATCAGCAATGCCGACGCCTCCGGGGCGATTCCCGCGGAGGTCCGGAAGTCATCCTCCGTGCGGGCCATGGCCCCGAACAGCACGAAGGACATCAACAATATTACCAATCTGATGCGCATTCCAAATTTCATAACACAAAATTAACGCTTCCTGCTTCTACATACAAATCTTTTTTGTAATTTTGATTTTCTTTAGACTCTGTTCCTTAAAATTTCGGAGTCGTAAGTAAACAAATTCTCCGTCGTCCCAATAAAAATACTATGGACATCAAAACCGACGACCGC
This sequence comes from uncultured Bacteroidales bacterium, assembly GCA_900549375.1. GTDB lineage: Bacteria > Bacteroidota > Bacteroidia > Bacteroidales > Muribaculaceae > Lepagella. The sequence goes on from URNY01000015.1 coordinate 5,716, forward strand.
CGGCCCTATACCTTCGACAGAGTGATCCGAATCCTCTTCTCGGTATGCACCATTCTGGCCGTTCTTTATCTGCTTAGCATCCTAAAGGGTGTACTTCTCCCCTTTCTCGTGGCCTGTCTGATAGCCTACATGCTCGAACCAATCGTGCAGTGGAATCTCCGCTGGCTGCACACCCGCTCGCGCTTCATCCCGGTGGTGCTCACGCTGCTCGAGACCTGCGTTGTTTTCGGAGGATTCTGCGTGCTGTTCTTCCCCTATCTCATCTCGGAATGCTCGCAGATGGCTGAGATGGTGAAGACCTATGCCACCAAAGAGATGAATATCCCCTATATATCGGAAAGCATACACCGGTTTATCCGCGACAACATCGACTTCAATCAGATTTCGCGCCTCCTCTCCGAAGAGCAATGGCAGAAACTGCTGCGCGAAAGCATCTCCTCCTCCTGGAATTTCCTGAGCTCGGGACTCGCGTTTATCTTCGGAGTGGTGAGCTGGCTGATAGTGATTCTATATGTGATCTTCATCATGCTTGATTATGAACGGCTAATGCTCAGCTTCCGCCAGCTTGTGCCCCACAGCCACCGTCACCGCGTCTTCCATATCTTCCGCGACATAAAGAACGCCATGAACCGCTATTTCCGCGGTCAGTTCCTGATTGCCTGCATCGTGGGAGTGCTTTTCTCCATCGGTTTCCTAATCATCGGGCTACCGATGGGTGTGGTGCTCGGCCTCTTCATCGGTATGCTCAACATGGTGCCTTACCTCCAGCTCATCTCCCTGCCGATAACGGCGCTTCTATGTCTGGTATGGACAGTAAGCACGGGCGGCGATTTCTGGCTTATCTTCTGGGAAGCCATGGCTGTATACGTGATCGTGCAATGCATCCAGGACCTCCTCCTCACCCCGAAAATCATGGGAAGCGCCATGGGCCTCAACCCGGCAATCATCCTCCTCTCCCTGTCTATATGGGGCAGCCTGCTGGGCTTCATGGGCCTCATAATAGCCCTTCCTCTCACCACCCTCCTTCTTTCATACTATAACCTTTATGTGATTCAGCGCATTCAGGAGAAAAAGATATCACGATGAATATGATCCACGTCCCCGCATCGGCGGAATTCGCCGGTCTCGCTCAGGAGACTGTAACACAGATAGAGCATGAGGCTCATGCCGAGATCAGTCCCGACACCCGGTCGGCTTCGGCCGAGGAGAACCATACCAACGGCCTTATAGGCGATCTGGCGTGGATTCTTCTGCTCGGCGCCATAGTGACCCTACTCTTCAAAAAGCTGAAGCAGCCGGTGGTGCTCGGATATATCCTCGCAGGATTCCTCGCCAGCCCAAAGTTCGAATACCTCCCCTCGATCTCCAACCTTGAGAATATCAGCTTCTGGGCGGAATTGGGCATAGTGGTGCTCATGTTCTCCATCGGTCTGGAATTCTCTTTCCGCAAGCTGATGAACTCAGGGTCGTCAGCGGTGGTGACGGCTCTGATAATCATCACGGGCATGACTTTCGCGGGATTCGGCGTGGGATGCATTTTAGGGCTCAACAGCATAAACTGCGTATTTCTCGGAGGCATGATCTCCATGTCGTCGACAACCATCATCATGAAGGCGCTCGACGACCTTGGTCTCAAGCAGAAGAAATTTGCATCCTTGGTGCTGGCAGTGCTTATCATAGAGGATCTTTTCGCCGTGCTGATGCTGGTGCTTCTCTCCTCGCTTGCCATGGGCGACGTGAAGGGGATGGACCTTCTCTTCAGCATCGGCAAGCTTCTCTTCTTCCTCATCATCTGGTTTTTGGTGGGCGTCTATGTCATTCCCTCCTTCCTCACCCGCGTCAGATCATATCTGAACGACGAGACACTTTTGGTGGTGGCCATGGGGCTCTGCTTCTCGATGGCGGTGTTCAGCGTGATATGCGGATTCTCGCTCGAATTGGGAGCATTCGTGATGGGTTCGATCCTTGCAGGCACGGTGATGGCCGAGCGGATGGAGCGCGTGATAGGCCCTGTTAAAAACCTCTTCGGCTCTGTGTTTTTCATCTCTGTCGGAATGATGGTAGATCCGCATGTGCTCGTGCAATACTGGTGGCAGATTCTGATTCTTGCCGCCGTGGTGATCGCCGGCATGATTATCTTCGGCACGCTCGGTATGCTTGTCACCGGCCAGAATCTCAAGGTAGCTATCGAAAGCGGTTTTACTCTCACCCAGATCGGTGAGTTCTCGTTCATCATCGCTTCGCTGGGCATGAGTCTCGGCGTACTCGACACTTCGCTCTATCCTATCATCGTGGCCGTGTCGGTGCTCACGATCTTCACTACGCCATATTTCATAAAGATGGCCGACGGAGCATATTCCTTGATTGAGAAGCGGCTCCCGAGGGGCCTTGAATTCCTCATCTCGCGCTATTCCAAGCAGGTGAGCGATTCCAACGAGACTCGGCGACTCTGGAAAGCCATTATCAAGCGCTATCTCTGGCGGATACTTCTCTATTCGGTGATCCTGCTTGCGGAAATCATCTTCTCGCGAAAGTTCCTCTTCCCCTTCGCCGAGCAACTGTTCCCGGTATGGGGCAAACTGCTCGCCACTGTGGTGACACTTCTGGCAATGGCACCCTTCATTGTCTCGCTGAGTTTCAGCACCACGGCTGCCGACGAGCGGCTGCAGCTGCACCGCACGGCAAGTTTCTATGATGTGCCTCTCGTGGCTATGCGCATAGTGCGCTATCTTATAGCGCTCTTCTTCATCGTATATTTCTGCACCTTGGCATATTCATCGATCGTGGGATGGATCGTGGGTGTAGGCTGCTTCATCCTCATCATGGTGTTCGCCTCCACGAAACTGATGCAGAACTATCACAATATGGAGACGCGGTTCATGAACAACCTCAACAGCCGAGAGAATACGCGTCTGGGCACCAACAACAACCTTGTCGACGACATGCACCAGGCATATATCGAGGTGGGACAGAGCACACCCTTCGTGGGCGATAAGATCAAGGATACCGGTCTTCGCCGCGATTACGGAGTGAGCATCTCGAGCATCCAGCGGGGCGACGACTACATGCCGCTCCCATCGCCGATGGCACGCATCTTCCCCGGAGACATTCTGGGCGTGATCGGCTCCGATGACCAGCTCAAGCATCTCAACGAGGATATCGAGGAGGCGCGCGTGGCCTACGCCGCCCGTCCGCACATGCAGCACAAGGCTGAGCTGAAAAGCCTCAAGCTCACGGAGAAATCGCCGATAATCGGCCTGCCGCTCGGCGACACCAATATTCAGAAGGATTATTATTCGATGATTGTGAAGATACAGCGCGGTGAGGATGAGTTCATTCAGCCCGCTCCGCAGACCGTGCTCCGCGCGGGCGACATTATCTGGGTTGTCGGCGATCCCGACTTCTTCGACAAGATGAAATAGCCGCCCGGCCCGCAACATTTTAAGCAACAGAGTCTAAATATCGCGGATATTGACGGAAAGTGGAGGATTGCCTTCGTTATCATATATGACTGTTGAGCCGGTGACGTTGGATAGTTTTTCACTGACTTTTCTCATGTTGTCCAAATAATTTGAACGAAGGGTTGCTCCGGACTTAATTTCATAGAGATGGAGTCCGCCATCCTCTTCGGCTACGACATCAACCTCCAGACCTGATTTTTCCCGATAAAAATACAATCGAGGCTCTTTACCGGCGTTATATCTTCTTTTGAGCAACTCACAGACAGCAAGATTCTCAAAAAGAGAACCTCTCATTTGATGAGATTTCAACACACCCTCGCTTTCGATTCCTAAAAGAAAACATGCCAATCCTGTATCATAGAAATATATCTTTGGCATCTTGGTAAGGCGCTTTGAAAAGTTTGAATAATAAGGCATCAAGGGGAATGCTATATACGAGGTCGCCAATATTGACAACCATTCCTTAATCGTTACCGATGAAACTTCTGCTTCACGCGCCAAGGCAGAGGCGTTGAACTCGGAGCCTATCCGAGAAGCCAAAAGACGCATAAACTTATCGAAAGCCATTATATTTCTGACTTTCAGCAGGTCTCTAAGGTCCCTTTCCACATAGGTATTGTAGTATCCTCTGTAATAAAGATTAAAAGGAGTTCCCCGAGCGATGACACGAGGATAGAGTCCCTCTGTTATTATTCTGTCTGTGGTTTGATCCCACACAACTTCCTTTGCTTCGGGAATGGAGAATGGAAGCAACGTAAAGATTGCGGCTCTCCCGGCCATAGACTGGGATTTTGTCCGGAGCAATGAGAAATTGCTGCTGCCGGTCAAGATATATTTCCTATTCTTGAACTCGTCAACCCTGACCTGTATCATAGATAATATCTCTGGCACATTCTGCACTTCGTCAATGATAGCATTATTTCCAAGTGAGTCTAAAAATCCACCCGGGTCTCTCATGGCATCGGTTCGCGATGTAATATCCTCCAAATTTGCATAACAATAGTCCGGGAATAAATGTCGGCACAGGGTGCTCTTGCCCGACTGGCGTGGGCCGGAGACGATAATTACAGGAAAATATTGATGAGTATTTAAAATAGTCTCGGACAGAGATCTATCAAAATAATCGCTCATATTTTTAAATATTATATACTACAACTTTAAATTATTTAAAGTTGTACTTTAATATTAAATTAGTGTCTAAAAAAGAGAGGTTTTAAACCTCTCTTCTCTGGCGGAGTGACCGAGATTCGAACTCGGGATACGCTTTTGGCGTATACACGCTTTCCAGGCGTGCCTCTTCAGCCACTCGAGCATCACTCCAGGTTGTTATTGTTGTTTCTGCCGCCGATCTCAGCTTTCTGATTTTCTGCTATTCCGGGAGCGCTTCGGCTCCGGAGGGATGGCGGCCACTATAATCGTCCTGATGTTATTGTTGTTTAATTGTATGCTTCTGAGAGAAGAATCATACTCGGAGAGAATGGCCGGAAGTGGCTTGGCCGGCCCGTGAAATCTCGTTTCACACTGCGAAGTTAATGCTTTTAATTGAATTGACAATATCTTTTGATGTTTTTTTATTAATTTTGTATCATAATTATCGGAAAAGGTTCCGAGAAAGCGATGCGAGAAGCATCCTTTGGCGTCAAGCCGAGATGGTGTGTAAAAGCATCCTTAAACATTAAGCTATGAAAAGGTATTTCAAGAGTGTATTGGCCGCGGTTTCGGTGCTTTGCATCGCTTCGGCCATATCCTTATCCGGATGCGGCAAGAGAGGCGACGGTTCCGACTCAGCCTTCCCCTCCGATTTCAAAGCGATGGGCGACACGGCCCGCGTGGCTTTTGTGATGAAACATGCCGCCCCGGATTCCGTGGCCCGTTTTATATGCAGGGCCGCTTTGGGTGAGATCGAGGGGGCTCCCATCGACAGCCTCGGCATAGCCACAAGTTATGCCTACGAGAAATATACCGGCAAGGATATGGACCTCTTCGGCGAGGCTTACGATGAGTTCGTGGCATCCCTTCCGCTCGACAAGAAGATGCGCATGTATGCGATGGCCGGCGTGGAAGACCCGCAGGGTCTCGGTCTGACTCTCGGACTCGAATACATGCAGTCGATACGCGACAAAAACATGAAGGCCGACGAAGTGGAGCGCGAGCTGAAAGCTTTCAAGAAAGCATGCGGCAACGATTCCGACACCTACCGGCGGTTCATTATCGGCTTCCACACCGTGCTCAAGTCCGATCGGGGCGCCGATATGCCCAAAGAGATCTACGACCGGTTTATCGACTACGACAAAGATTTTTAATATAATGAAGACATTTTCCGAATATACAGGCGTCATCGAGAAATCGCTCCGCGAGCTTAAACTACCCGGAGGTGAGCTCGCCTCGCTTTACGAACCGATTGCCTATGCACTTGCCGCAGGCGGCAAACGTCTGCGTCCAGCCCTGCTGCTGATGGCCGCCGATGCTTTCGGCTGCAAAGCCGAAGAGGCTTTCCGCCCCGCAGTGGGAATAGAGATGTTCCATAACTTCACGCTCCTACACGACGACGTGATGGATAATTCCGACACGCGGCGCGGCCGCCCGTCGGTCCATGCCAAATGGGATGTGAACACAGCCATACTCTCCGGCGACACAATGCTCACCTTGGCCACTCAGCTCATCTCCGAAGTCGACGGCCGCCTGCTTCGCGAAGTGCTCGACACCTTCAATTCGATGGCTATCCGTATCTATGAAGGGCAGCGCCTCGACATGGATTTCGAACAAAGCGGAGACGTGACAATCGACGACTATCTGCGCATGATTATGGACAAGACCGGAGCCCTTCTCGGTGCCTCGGCGAAGATCGGCGCCCTTATCGGCGGAGCTTCCGCAGAGGATGCCGCAAAGATGTATGAATACGGCATGATGCTCGGCGTCGCTTTCCAGATTCAGGACGACTGGCTTGATGTGTTCGGAGATTCCACCACATTCGGCAAGCCTATCGGCGGCGATATCAACAACAACAAGAAATCCTTCCTGCTTCTCAGCGCCCTCGGGGAGAAGACACCCGAGGCCGATGCCCTGCGCGAGGCCATGAGACTTCCTGCCGGGCCGGTGAAGATAAAGACCGTGACGCGCATTTACGAGAAGATGGGAGTATCGGAGAAATGCCGCTCCGAGATTGCCCGCTATTCCTCGAAAGCGCTCAACGCGCTGCGCGGCACATCGATGAGCGACGACGCCAAAGAGCTCTTCCGACGCGTTGCCGACAAACTCACCGGACGAAAGAAATGACCGATACCCACACCCATCTATATATGGATGCCTTTGCAGGCGAGGAGGCGCAGGCCGTGGAGCGTGCGCTTGCCGCCGGCGTAAGCCGGATGGTTTTCCCGGGAGTCTCCCCCGAAAGCCATGAGGCCATGATGGCGCTCCACCGCCGCTTTCCGGAATCGACCTGCGTGGCGCTCGGACTCCACCCCACGGAGGCCGGCGAGGATTTCCGCGAAGTCCTCGACAGCATGGAACCTCTGCTCGACAGCGGCGATTATAAGGCCGTCGGAGAGGTGGGCATCGACCTCCACTGGGATTCCTCTACACTCGGGCGCCAGAAGGAGGCATTCGCACGCCAGCTTATCTGGGCGGCGCAACGCGGCCTCCCCGTGATTATCCATTGTCGCGATGCCGTGGAAGAAACCCTTCAGACCCTTCGCGAATGCCCGTTGCCTCTCCCTCCGCTTGTGTTCCATAGCTTCACGTCGGGCATTAAAGATGTGAGGCACATCAGGGAAGTGTGCGATCCCTACTTCGGCATCAACGGAGTCGTGACATTCAAGAATGCCGCGGTGCTGCGAGAAGCAATTCCCGAGATAGGGATAGACCGGATCATTCTCGAAACCGATTCCCCATATCTCGCGCCCGTGCCTCATCGCGGAAGCCGCAATGAAAGCTCCTACATCCCGCTTATACGCGATGCGGTGGCCGCCACGCTCGGTATCGCTCCCGAAGAGGTGGAACATATCACAGACAATAACGCAAAGAAATTTTTTGGATTTTGATATCATTCCCTCTACAGCAACCTGTTGCGATTTTCCTGCTTGTTCTCCTGCTCATACTGCTGGGGCCGCTGGTATTCCGTCCGCTTAGGATTCCCTCCATCGTCGGCATGATCATCGCAGGCATGGCCGTAGGCCCCTACGGCCTCAATATTCTTGAGAGAGATTCAAGTTTCCGCATATTCGGCGAGGTCGGAATCCTGTATATCATGTTCTTGGCCGCTGTAGAGATAGATATGTTCCATCTGCGGCAATATTCCCGCAAAGGGCTGGTTTACGGCCTTCTGTCGTTTGCTCTGCCCATGGCGGCCGGTATCTTCGGCTCGCGCTATGCTTTCGGCGTAAGCTGGACCACCGCGGTGCTTATCGCCTCGATGTATGCCTCCCACACGCTCATCTCCTACCCTGTGGTGAGCCGTTTCGGGCTCTCCAACCACCGTTCGGCGGTGATAGCCGTCTTCGGCACGATTGTGGCCGTTCTGCTCGCGCTGTTCACCCTCGCTCAGGTCGTATCGGCCAACGCCAACGGGGGCGAGATCCATCCCGGCGACATATTCCGCCTCATAGCCCTTTCCGCAATTTTCATGATAGCGGTGGGTTATTCATTCCCCTGGCTCACCCGCCGCGTTTTCAGCCATAACAACGACCCGATAACCCAGTATATCTTCATCCTCGCCCTTGTCTTCATAGCCTCGTTGATTGCGCAGCTCATCGGCCTCGAAGCCATCCTCGGCGCCTTCTATGCCGGTCTGGTGCTCAACAGGATGATTCCGGCGCGCTCCGGGCTGATGAAGAACATCAAGTTTGTGGGCAACGCGCTGTTCATTCCCTATTTCCTTATCGGAGTGGGAATGCTTATCAACATCGGCGTTATCGTGAAAGGATGGGGAGTGGCATGGGTGGCTCTCAACATGACGGTTGTGGCCCTTTTCACCAAATGGCTCGCCGCATGGGCGGCATGCCGCATGTTCGGTCTTGCGCGCCTTGACCGCGCGCTGATGTTCGGTCTATGTTCCGGCAAAGCCGCCGCTACTATCGCCGCCACAATGATCGGCTTCCAATACGGTCTGCTCACAGAAGATATCATGAACGGAGCCGTTGTAATGATCCTTATATGCTGTCTTGTCTCCACAGTCGTTACTGAAAACGCCGCCAGGCGCATCCGTATCGGGCTTACGGCTGAAGACCTAAGCCACGACGAGCTTACTCCGGGCGAGTTCGCCCGTCAGCTCGTGGCCGTTGCCAATCCGGTCACGTCGGAAGGTATTATGCGCCTGGCCATGTTCATGCGTGACCCCTCGAATCACAACCCCGTCACAGCGCTTTTCGTGCGCAGCAACGATGACTCCTCCGTGCTCCAGATGGGGCGCAACGCCTTGCAGAGCGCCTCTGCTGTGGCCGAAGCCATGGATGTTGAGGTCAAGAAAGTGGAACGCTATGACCTCAACGTGGTGTCCGGACTTACGAATGTAGGGAAAGAGGAGAATTCCACGGAAATGGTGATCGGTCTTCACCGCAAGTCGAATGTCGTCGATACATTCTACGGAGCCATGATAGAACAACTGTTGCGTTCCACCAACAAGATGGTGATGATGTCGCGATGCTTCATCCCGGTAGATACCGTGGACCGCATAGTGGTGGCAGTTCCTGAAAAAGCCGAATATGAGACCGGCTTCAAGCTCTGGCTCATGCGCGTGGCCAATCTCGGAGCCCAGGTCGGCGCGCGCCTCCTCTTCATCTGCTACACCGCCACGAAAGAATTCATCCGCGGCATAATCGCCGAAGGAGGCTACGAGGTGCGCCACGACTACCGCACAATGGATTCCTGGGACGATTTCATCCTTCTATCAGGAGAAGTCGAGGCCGACGACCTGCTTGTGGTCATCGGCGCCCGAAAGGGGTCCATCTCCTATTCCGGCGACCTCGAAAACATGCCCGGCTTTCTCGGCCGCCATTTCACGCGCCACAATCTGCTCGTGATCTACCCCCGCCAATACTGATCGCACAATCTCTTTTTACCTTATACCACTGAGTCCGCTTTTTAAGCGGACTCGGTTTTTTACCTGATTATTTCACTTTCACTGTTTTGCGGAGGATGATATTGTCGGATGAATCTCCCACAAGGATCTCATATTCTCCGGAAGAGAAGGAACAGAGTCTAAATCAACCTCCCATTGGGCAACCTTTTCAAAGCAAAAATGTTATTAAAATATAAAAATGGTAAGAAATCGTTTAGGCTGATCAGCAAAAGCAATTCAAACCTGATTAACCAATTCTATGTCGTTGGGTATTTCTCCCATGTTGCATCGCGTTTTAATACGGGTCATTGCTGAACTACTATGAATTACAAATATTACTTATATGAAAAACATCCTTACGATTGCTTTGATGCTTGCAATCTCCCCCGCCTTCAGCGCTGTGGCTCAGGATTCTGTCCCTCAGCTTACAGGCGACAAAAAGCATAAGATCGAGTTCAAGCGCACCGACGAAGCTACAAAAGAGATCCTGAACCGTCACCGGCCGACCGAAAACAAAGCCATTCCGGCTCCATCGTTTGTTGTCAAGACCTCCAACAACAAGTTTTTCATGACAATAGGCGGAAGCGTAAATCTTATTTTCGGCTATGATATCGGCAATAACCTGTATAAACAGCCGGGCGCCGGAATAAGTTTCGTCACTTCCGCAATTCCTGTGCCGGCAGAAAAGGGTCATAAAAATGACTTCTTCATCAATCCATTGAACAGCGCCATCGACTTGCAGATTGTCGGCTTTGCCAATACAAAAAATGAAATCAGCGCCTATGTAAAGATCGGCACAAACGGCAACACCATGAGCCTCATGCTCCAGCGCGCCTACCTTACCTGGCGGAACTTCACTTTCGGCGAGAAACTGACCCTCCTTCAGGACTGCTACGCATGTCAGCCGCCGACAATCGACCCCGAAGGGCCTTCCGGATGCGTTTCCAATGTAGCCTATGAGATAAGCTATACCTCTCCCAGCTATAAGGGGTTCCGCTATGCTATCGGTCTGGATATGCCTACATATTATTCTTCCAGCGGCATTTATCACGGAAAAGATTTCCCTCAGTTCGACGGCACACAGGTTACGAATTATAAAGATGCCGAACAGCTCATTCCCGATATTCCTGCATGGGTGGAATACAGCTTCTCGCAGTGGAACCGCATTCGCCTTTCGGGAATAATCCGTAATTTCTCCTATGTCGACAAAGTAGCCGACAAAACGCGCCATATGGTCGGATGGGGAGCGATGCTTTCGGGCAACCTGAGTCCTTCGGACAAATTCATATTCTATTATCAGTTTGCCTACGGAAAAGGCATCGGCAACTATCTGCAGGACATTGCCGGCAAGCCCATCTCCTTCGTGCCTAAAGATGATCAGCCCGGACGCATGCAGGCATCTCCCATGATGGGCCTTAACGCAGGTGTCACTTTCAATGCTACAAAGAAACTGCAGTTCAACGCCGTGTTCTCCGAAAGCAGGATATGGAAAGTCGGGAACTATTGCGCGGCTCTGAACGCCGGAGAAAATTACAAATATGCCCTTTATGGAGCGGTTAACTGTTTTTATAACATCACTCCCTATCTGCAGTGGGGTATAGAGTATCTTTGGGGACACCGCCAGACATGGAATCTCGGAGGCGCTCACGACAGCCGTCTGCAGACGCAGCTGCAGTTCACTTTATGACGACTGCTATTCAAACCATCACAACTTTTGTTTGTTGATAGAATAAATAAATACTGATTTCAATACTTCAAATTCATAAGATTATGTTACGAATAAAATCCGGTTACGGAAACCAGACACTTCCATTATGGGCTGTCTTTAATCTGTACGTCATTTACATCTGTACGTCCATTCCGGGATTGGCCATCACTCCTATCATGAGCGATCTGACCAAGATTTTCCCCGGCACCTCCCAGCTTGAATCCCAGATGCTTGAGATTGGCCCGAACATCGCTGCGATTCCGTTTGTGTTTCTCGGAGGCTGGATCGGCACAAAATTCAACAACAACAAGCTGACCACATGGACCTGTCTCCTCTACGGTATTTGCGGCGCGTTGTTTTTCTTCGTGCCCAACATGATCACGCTGATTATTCTGAGCTTCCTCATCGGAATCGCGGCCGGAATATTGAGCCCTCTCGCTTCGGCCTTCGTAGCCGATATGTTCGGAGGCGAGAAACGTACCAAGCAGTTCGGTTACACTTCGGCCACACTCAATCTCGTGCTGATGGGCTGTGTGATCGCTACAGGATATCTCGCAAAGATAAGCTGGCGTCTGCCGTTCATGATTTATCTGCTGCCGTTCGTTCCCCTGCTGTTCGCCAAGAAATTCGGACAATATATTCCCACTCCCGCGCCCGCTCCCGGAGCCAAGAAGGTCAAATACAAATTCTCCGAACAGGTTAACGTATGGATGCTGACCAGATATTGCGTCTACTATCTTTTCATAACGCTTGTCATTGCATCCATCTCAATGTACATTCCCTTCAGGTTCACTAATTCCTCTACCGCAGGCGACCTCACCTCGGTGCTTTTCTTCGGAATCATGGCATCAGGCTACACCCTCAACTGGTGCGTGAAAGTGCTTCGCGGCCACGTGGCGGTTATGGTGATGTTGTTCACTGTCGTCGGTTTTGCGATTATAGCACTTTTCGACAATCCTATTCTGGTGGGCGTCGGTATCCTGATAGCCACATATTTCTACGGCATAGCCCAGCCTTACTACTATGACAGGCTTTCCGTGGCATCTACCAGAATCGCACTTACCCTGACTCTTGCCATATTCGCCTCTATGGACTCTATCGGCAACGTCGTGGCTCCCTTTATTATCGATGCCATCGCCAAACTGTTCCATACCTCTACCAGCAGCGATCCCAACTCAGCGTTCTGGATCTGCACATGGATGTCGGTAGCCGTTCTCGCAGCCGTCATAATCTACGAAATAATTGTCCGCTCCAGAAGGCATTTCACCGACGAGCATAACCTTAAACTGCAAGCCGCCAACGGCCAGCAGAATCAGGAGGCAGCTAAGGACAACGAAATCAGGATAGCAGCCGCCAACCAGGCAAACAATCACCCGGTGGCTCCTCTTACCATGTCGCCCGACTCTGCCTACAAGGACCCGTCGGCAGTGGCTTCCGCCAAAGTCTTCAAGGGAAACGCAGCGTCCTGAAAAACGGACCTCACGCTTGCGGGCAAGATGATTTAACTTGATTATCAGTCAGCCATTTACACACAAAATACTATGTACACACCTAAATTTAAAAACACCTTACCCCAGGAGTTCATACTCAATGAGTATACCAAGGGCTATGCCCAGTGTATCGACAACAACTGGAACTTCGCCATCTATGCGCAGGATCCGTCGGTGAGCATTTACCAGAATGAATACAACGCCGGATACGTCCAGGGTAAAATCCAGGGCAACAAAATGATTAAAGCCACCCGCAACAACACCTGGAGGTGGTATGTGCTCGACGAGGGCCCGGGCGCCAATTCGGTCACTCCTCCCGCCGGAGCTGTCGAACAGGCTACAAAAGCCTTGATCGACAACTATAATTACATGACAGACTATGTGGAGAAGAAACAGGATGACCGCCATATCCAGGGCCTGATCCGACTGATGTTCCGCATGTTGGGAATCTACCACGGAGCTGCCGACAAAGAGGCTCTGAAGAACGTCTCTTTCGACAATCTCAAGATGTCGGGCATGAGTCCCGATGAACTTAAAATGAACTCGGGCGACGATCCCCTTACATTTATCGACATTTATTTCCTGAATGCCCAGATGGATCTCTGGGATGCCATCGGCAAGGAACTCGGAGTCGATTTCAATGCCGTGGAAAAGAGCGACAAGGAACATACGCTCCAGGAGAAAGAGGATGCCGAACGCATGGCCAAGGACGACCACCTCAAACCGGGACGCTGCTCAGGATTCGTAACCAAACTTGATAATGGCGAGATACTCTGGGCGCATACATCATGGTGCTGTTTCTTCGCGCAGAGCTGTGCCGTGACATATGTAGTCGGTGAAGATTTCCTCACCCAGAACTGCTTCTGTCCGGGACAGTTCGGTTCAAACACCGACTTCGGATTCAACGGCCACGGCATCGGATTCAACGAGACGACAGAAACTTATTTCTACAACGAATCGAAGACTCTCGGCCTATGGCTTACATGGCGCGCGGCTGCCGCCGAGTCTTTCGCCACTTCCATCGACGACTTCTACGATTATGTCGCTCTCGACAATACCGGCACCTATCTAAACGCATATATGCTGGTCGACGCTTACCGCGGCGAATTCGGACTTATCGATATGAGCTATGCTCGTTTCGCCCTCTTCAAAGGCGACGGCAAGAATCTGACCGTCAAGGATTCCACAGGCTATGTACCTAATTTCCTTGACTACGACAGCCATATGATCAGCCCCTCGTACGTGCTCGGATGCAACATCCCTATCTACAAACGCATCTGGCGTGAACTCCAGACTATCGACGGGGCTCCGAAACGCCGCTATCAGCTTTACCGGCATATCGGCGGAGTGAAGACAATGGACGATGCCAAGAACCTTATCACTTACAACGGCGACCTTGAGCCTATCTCGATCGCCGGACGTTGGGACAAGAATTACGGCACATCCGAGTTCCTGCGTTACCAGCCCCACGGTTCGATCGACGCCAAGACCTTCAGCACGGAGGAAATCAAGAAAGTGCTCGCCTCTCTCTCAATGAAACCTTGCAAGGACGGGAAGAAGACCTCTTTCTGGATGAGATTCGGAAGTGTCAAACTCGACGGCACGCCTTTCATCTGGTCGCAGTCGATATGGGCTAAATTCAAACAGCCTGAGGAGACCGACTTCATCCCCGACGCCATCGACGGCACATGGAACCGCGTGAAGATGTTCATGGAATGAGACACCCTTATCCGTCTCCGCAAGAGTTGTATTATAAAATTGTTATTAACTTTTAATTCCCCTCCGCGCAAAAGCGCGTGATTGAAATATGGCTAAATACACCCCAAAATTCAAGAACACAGAAGCCACCCAGTTCGTACTTGACGAATACACATGCGGCTTCGCTCAGTGTATCGACAATAACTGGAACTTCGCCATCTATGCACAGAACCCCAATATCTCTATCTATCAGAACGAGTATAACGCGGGCTACGTGCAGGGAAAAGTCCAGGGAAACGCCATGATTGCAGCAACCCGCAACAATTCATGGAAAAACTTCCTGATCGGAGCAACGCCTCAGGACAACCTTAACGTGGATGTGCACCCCGAATATCTTACAGCCTCGGCCGAAAGCCTGATACAGAATTATAACTATACATATGATGTGCTGAGCGGCAAGCAGGACGACCCGATGTACCGCAACATAACCCGTCTGGTTTTCCGTATGCTCGGAATCTACGACGGAGCCGCCGGAAACGAACCCCGCAAGAACGTGGCATTGGCCGACCTGGCACTTTCCGCATTCGATGCCGCCCAGCTTAAGCTCGGATACGACAGCGATCCGCTCACATACATGGACGTGATATTCATCAACATGCAGTATGATCTGTTCGACGCCATCGGCGACAAGATCGGTCTGGTGATGGGTTACGGCACGGCAAAGAAGGCCAAGAATGCCGCCGACCAGTCGGACCACTGTACGGCGTTCACCAAGATGATGCCCGACCACAACGTATTCTGGACCCACAACTCATGGTGCTGCTTCTGGGCACAGAGCTGTGCTGTGACTTATGTGATCGGCGATGATTTCGTTACCCAGAACGCCAATTGTCCCGGCCAGTTCGGCTCGAACACCGATTTCGGTTTCAACGGCAACGGTATCGGTTTCAACGAAACGACTCATGTCGACCTCTACGACAAAACCAAACTTGACGGCATATTCCTGGCATACCGCTCGGCGGCGGCCGAACAGTTCTCGCACTCCATTCAGGAGTTCTATGAATATTGCAAGCTCGACAACACGGGCACTTATCTGAACGGCTATCATCTTGTCGATGCCAACACCGGTGAAATCGGTCTGCTCGACATGTCCTACAACCGTTTCGTGCTCTTCGTATGCGACGGCAAGGAAGTAAAACTCACCGACTCTACAGGATATGTACCGACACATCTCGACTACGACCACCATCTGATCACCCCGACACACGTGTTCGGCGTCAATCAACCCGTTTCATGGTGGGTCGGCTATGAACTCGAGAGCATGAACCTCCGCCCGATGCGCCGGAATCAGCTGTGGGCACGCATCCATACCGTAAATGATATCGAAACCGCCAAAGACCTCATCACCTACACCGAAGACCGCGAACCGCTCTCGGTCTACGGACGCTGGGATCTGGGATACGGCACCACGGAAATGGCCCGCATGCGCCCCGACGGTTCGGTCGACGCTAAAGCCGGCTCGGCTGAACTTATACGCGAAACTCTCAAGAACCTGAGCCGCGTTCCGGATATCAACGGCACAAAGACCTCCTTCTGGATGAAATTCGGAACGGCACACGTGCAGCAGCTCCCGTTCATATGGAGTCAGAGCCCGTGGGCGGACATGAAACAGGACGAGTCGGTCGACTTCGTTCCCGATGCCCTCGACGGACGCTGGAACCGCGTGAAAATGTTCATGAAGTAATATCATTATCATTCTCTTCTATCAAGCACAAAGCCGGCGACATCAGCCCGGCCTTGTGCTTGATTCCTAAAACACAGAAGTTATGAAACCTATAAATACCGGCAAACTGCCTCTGGACCTTTCGGCATATGTTGCGATTTTGTCGCTCTCGCTGATTGTCAACCTTCCCGGACTGGCTATTTCGCCGATGCTCGACACCTTGTCGCATATATTTCCGAAATCAAGCGCTTTGGAAAAGCAGTTGCTGACAATGTTGCCGAATCTTCTGATAATACCCTTCGTGCTCATGTCGGGCAAGCTGTCGACAACCAACCATAAAAAGATCCTCATTGTTTCAGCGTTGCTGATATTCGCGGGATCCACCGTCGGCTACATGCTTTCGACATCCATGCTGGCGCTTATCATTTTCAGCTGCACCCTCGGCATCGGAGCCGGTATTCTCGTGCCCTTCTCTACCGGTCTTCTCTCCGATACTTTTGCAGGGAAACCGCTGATGAAACAGATGGGTCTGCAAAGCGCCATATCGAACCTTACACTTGTGCTGGCTACTTTCGCCGTCGGATGGCTTGCCCGCATCGGCTGGCACGCTCCTTTCATGGTCTATGCAGTCTCGATCATTCCGCTGGCTTTGGTCAACTTTATCGGACGGGTGCCCATGAGCGAGCTTGATCCCACGAAAGCCGATATCGAAAACTACGTAGCCACTCCCACCGACGCACCCTCCGACCAATGCAACAGCAACGGCGTAGACGTGCGCAGGATGGTGATGCTTTTCGCAGCCTATTTCCTTCTGACTTTCGGCACGATCTCCATCTCCGAATATCTGCCGTTCCTTGCTCAGGAAAGACACTTCGATCCGTCCGTCACCGGGTCTCTGACAGCCATATTCTTCCTTATGGTATTCTTCTGCGGAATATCGCTTACTCCGATAATCCGTATGCTGCGCAAAAACACCGTCCTTGTCTGCACATCGCTATGTCTGATCGGGATGCTGGTGGTTTCGATATCCCCGAATGTCCAGCTCGTCGGAGCCGGCATTATAATCGCCGGTATGGGCTACGGCGCACTTCAGCCGTTGTTCTACAACAAAGCCACACAATGCGTAAACCGTCCGTCGCTCACCACCAAGGCCCTCTCGATAATTCTGACCGCCAACTATTCCGCGATTGTGGTGGAGCCGCTGATCACTCAGGGAATCTGCAAGCTCTTCCATAGATCGGTCGAGAGCACTTTCCCGTTCGTTATCAGCGTAGTGGTCTGCGGAATATTCCTGATCTACGCCATCCTCTCACGCAAAACTTTCATCGGCACCATCTCCAACACCTATTATCAGAAAGATGTGGTGAAATAATTCTCAGGGCATATTGATTCGGAATCAGTTATGTCAAACCGTTAAGACTCTGTTCCTTAAAATTCCGCTTATGAAATATATCGATTGCGGCTGCGGGAAAATACCTTATATCTCCCTGCTTGCCATTTTATCAATTTCGCTGACGGTGAACCTTCCCGGTCTCGCAATTTCCCCGATTATGGGAAAACTGGACGAGGTGTTCACCAATGTTACCGAACTGGAAATACAGTTGCTCACCGTACTTCCCAATCTCGTCACGATTCCGTTCATCCTCTGCTCGGGGAAATTGTGCACTCCCAAAAACCAGATGTATATCCTGGGCAGCGGCCTGGCGATCTACACCCTTACCGGCGTGCTGTATTTCTTCGCCGACAAGATGATAGAACTCATTATACTGAGCTGTCTGCTCGGCGTGGGATGTGGTCTTATAATCCCGCTTGCGGCTTCGATGATTTCGGAATACACCGTAGGCAAGGCGCGCACCAAGGCGCTGGGCATGAAATCAGGCGTCAGCAACTTCATGGTTATATTCGCAACTCTGTTTGTCGGCTGGGTCGCATCCTACAACTGGCATATTGCCTTCACCGTCTACATGATTCCGCTCATCCCGCTTTGCCTCATGCCTTTCATGACGCGCAAATACATCAACGGCCACAGGATCGACTATCCCGGAGAATTCGTAGCGCCCGTCCATGAGGCGGCCCGTCCTTCCGACCGGGATATTGCCCAGACCAAGCAGACCGGCAAGCCGGCCGGACCGAATTTCCACTTCCAGGGCAAGTTGTCGCTCATTCTCCTTTCCGGGTTGATGGCCCTCTACTTCATCGCCACATATGGCACTGAAGTGGTGAGCTATTATCTCCCCTTCACAATGAAAGACTATCACCTCTCCACAACCGATGTAGGTGTTGCAACCGCCATGTATTTCGCCTCGGCCACGCTCTCCGGCTTCATTCTTCCCAAAGCGATCAGAGTGTGCAAAAAATGGACAATGCAGATCGCTCTGTTCCTTGTGGTTTTCGGTCTCTTCTTTGTAGGTGTGCTTCACGCATACTGGACCTATATCCTCGGAATCTTCATCATGGGCCTCGGCTACGGAATCATACAGCCGCTTATTTACGACAAGACCTCATATGTGGCTCCCAATACCGCCAAACAGAACGAGTATTTCTCGTATCTGTTGACCTGCAACTATGTCGGGATCTCTCTTGTCCCCTTCATTATCGGGGCTGCCCGCAGGATCTTCAACTCCCACAGCGACAACTTCTCGTTCATTTTCAACGGATTCATACTTCTGGGAGTGCTTCTCATAGCCATATGGAAGAGAAACAGCTTTGTTATCGAAGCTGATGCCGACAGCTATGAGAACCAACCCTCTACTCTCGGGCGCGTTACGGGTAATTCCGGAACCGGTGCAACCGGAAAGGTTGCAGCCAATGTTTCAGGAGAGAACAAACAATGAGCTGTCAAAGCAGGCTCAGTTTAAGCCTTCCTCCCGGACGCAGACTTATATGACGGACTTTGCCGTTGGCGATTATGTCGGTCTCCCCACCCCGCGGTGAGTAGACCACGGCGTCAACGGCTTTTCCGTTCTCCCAGTGGATGTCGATGGTGAAGCCTCCTCTGGCCTTCAGGCCGCGCACGCTGCCGCACTTCCATTCCTCCGGAAGCGCCGGAAGAAGATGGACCGACTTCCCGTCGGACTGTATGAGCATCTCGGCCACGCCTGCGCTGCCGCCGAAGTTGCCGTCGATCTGGAAGGGAGAATGCGCGTCGAGCAGATTGGGATATGTGCCGCCCCCCCGAATGGCGTCCTTGCCGCGATATTTGTCGGGGGTCACAAACTTCAGCAGTTTACGGTAGGTCTTATAAGCCATGTCGGCATCGAGAAGTCGCGCATAGAGATTCACTCTCCAGCCGGTGCTCCAGCCCGTCGATTCCATGCCTCGGAGCTCAAGTGTCCTATGTGCCGCATTCGCCAGTTCGGGAGTCGATGCGGGCGTTATATGCGTGCCCGGATAGAGACCGTAGAGATGAGACTGATGCCGATGGTTCGGCTCCTCCTCCCCGAAGGGATGATACCATTCCTGCAACGCCCCGCGGTCATCGATTTTATAGGGGGAAAGGCGTTTGACTGCCGCCTCGGCCTCCGCACAGAAACCGGCGTCCGTCCCCAACACTTTTGCCGCACTCACGGCGTCTTCGAGACATTGCCTGATCATCGCCAGGTCCGATGTATTGCCGTAGGATGTGGCGGCATGGTTCCCTTTCGAATCTATGAACTTGTTTTCGGGCGATGTGCCGGGAGAGGTCATGAGCTTACCATCTTTCTCTATCATCCAGCCGAGACAGAAATCGGCCGCCCCTTTCAGACAGGGGTAATATTTGCGGAGAAAGTCCTTGTCCTGCGTGAACTGATAATGATTCCAGATATGCGAGGCTATCCACGCCGCGCCCATGTTCCATGAAGCCCACACGGGGTCGCCGCCCTGAAGGCCAACAGGATTGGTCATGGCCCAGATATCCGTGTTGTGGCCCAGGCACCACCCCTTATCCACATCATAGAATGTCTTTGCGGTTTTGGCACCGTTCACCGACATATTCGCGATAAAATCCATCAGAGAAAGATGCAGCTCGTCGAGATTGGTGGTGTTCGCTCCCCAATAGTTTTCGGGCAGGTTGATGTTGGTGGTATAATTGCAGCTCCATGGCGGAAGGAGTTTCTCGTTCCAGAGGCCTTGCAGATTCGCCGGTACACCGGGCGTGCGCGAAGAAGATATCAGCAGATAGCGCCCGAACTGGAAATAGAGTGTCTCCAGCTCTGGATTCCTCTGATTTTTCGCGGTATAATTTCTCAGTTGAACATCTGTCGGCAACGCCGTAATCTCCGAATCGGTCCTGCCTAAATCGAGCTGCACGCGGTCGAAAAATGACCTGTAATCGGAGATATGGCGTCGCCTCACGGCTTTATAACCTCTGGCGGCGGCGTTTCTGACATTCCTCTGGGCCACATCGAGATACGGTTTACCCTCGGTAACAGGGTTCTTGTCGAAACCGTTGAAGCTCGTCTCGTTGGAGACAAAGACCGTAGCCGACTTACCCCCTTTGACGCGTAGCGAGCCGCCGTCGGACGTAACGCGACTTCCGGGAGCCTCGGCCCTGACGACAGTGCGGAAGCGGATACCTTTCGCCGGATCATACTGATGCTTCAGGCTGTCGGGCAGTCCGTCGTAATAGTTGGGGAAGGAATGTCCGGCGGCATAGCCGTCCATCGTCAGCTCGTTTCCTTCGGCCGACACGCTGTGCGGGAGCAACGATGTGATATCGAGAGTGAAGTCGAGGTCTTTACCGTCGGTGGATTCTATTCTCACTGCAATCACCGAATCGGGCGAAGAGGCGATATACTCGCGGCTTAGCCGCGGGCCCTCGGTGGAGGCCACGGACTGCGAGATGTCGAGCCTCCGCTCTATCCTCGCCGTTTCGTCGGAGCCATACCTTATATAGAGCCGCCCGAGCGGCTGATAATTCTCGCAATAATGTCCCTGCATCTTGCGGTAAACATTGTCATCGTCAATCCGTTTCAGGTCATCGGAAAACCACTCGTCTTTGATTGCCAGCAGCCGGAAGAAGGTGGA
>URNY01000016.1 GCA_900549375.1 uncultured Bacteroidales bacterium
GTTGATGAGGTCGTTGACCACGGTCGGGATGTAGAACTCCGCTTTGAGCTGGTTCTGGTTCTCGGTGAGGAATTTAACGAATGCCTTTTCGGAATAGTCGAAATAGTCGGGAGTGAAGCCCCACATGTTCATCGATACGTTGGCATCTTCGGGGAAGGGCACTTCCTCGCCTTCCACAACCTGAATGAGTTTCCCATCCTTGCGCTCGATGCCGTGGCATTCGGTCACGCCGGTGAGGTTCCCCTCGGCGTCAACCTCGCAGAGGCCGCGGCTTACACCTCCGTTCTCGCTCAGTGTGTTTTCGATGTTGAAGCCGATCATGCAATAGCAGTTCTTCTTTCCCTCTACAGAGCGGAGGAAATCGCCGAGCATACGGAAACTCTCGGCACCGTAGTAATCGTCGGCATTGATCACGCCGAAGGGCTCTTTTATCACGTCCTTGCCCATAAGCACGGCGTGGTTGGTTCCCCAAGGTTTCGAGCGTTCCGGATTCGGGGTGAATCCTTCGGGAATCTTGTCGATCGACTGGAACACAACCTCGACCGGAACGTGTCCCTCATATTTGGAGATGATTTTTTCGCGGAATTCCTGCTCGAAATCCTTGCGGATCACGAACACGATTTTACCGAATCCGGCGCGCAATGCGTCGTAAACGGAATAATCCATGATCGTTTCGCCCGAGGGGCCGAGGCCGTCGAGCTGTTTGAGACCTCCGTAGCGGCTTCCCATACCGGCCGCGAGAATAAAAAGAGTTGGTTTCATAAGTAAGATATTGGTTATGTGTTTGGGTAAATACAATCAAGAAGGTTTGCGATGGAGGAGGGGTATGATTTTAAGGAAGAGAGAGAAGAGTACGAGTTTGGAATTGCCGTTGCGCTCAATGTCGCGCGAGGCGCATTCGATCTCGCGGGTGAGGTCTTCCACATTTCCATGATTGATGAAAGGGGAGAAGCGGCTTGAGAAAGTCTCTTCCTCGCGTGTCATGGCCGTGAGCGCCGGCAGGCGGAGATTATATATGAAGTTCTCGCGGGCCATCATGGTCATATAGGCAAGGAAGCGGCGGAGTTTCTCACGTCCCATACCGGCGGCTTCGTCGCCGATGCGGCGCAGAGACATCGGCTTCTTGGCAAAGGCCGTGCGCATGATTTTTTGGAAAAGGAGGTTGAACTCATCGCGCTCGCCGCTGTGGGAAGCGATTTCCACTGCCTTCGATAGGCGACCCTCGGCAAGACGGGCCACGCGCATGGCTGTCGGCGCATCGAGTTCGAAACGGCTCAGGATATAAGGGATGAGTTCCTCTTCGGCTACCGGGCGCATGTTGAAACGTTGCGTGCGCGAGGAAATGGTGGGAAGCACTTCGGCCTCATTGTCGGAGACAAGGATGAAGACGGTGCCTTCCGTAGGTTCTTCGATCACTTTCAGCAATTTGTTGGCCGCGGCGGGGTGGAGCTTCTCAGGAAGCCATATCACGAAAAACTTATATTTGGAGCTGAACGACGAATAGGCGTCGCAACGCACGATATAATCGCTGTCTTCCGTGGTGATCAGCGGCTGGGAGTTGCCCACTTCCAGAATCTGATACCAGTGCTCGGGAATCATTTCCGGGCATTCCTGAAGCATCCTGCGCCAATGATCGATACGGTCGGCAGAAGTCAGAATTTTCTTCTCCTTGCTTTTTGCAATCGGATAGATGAAATGCACATCGGGATGGTTCAGAGAGGCATGCTGGCGGCAAGAGGGGCAGACACCGCAGGGCTCGCCGTCGTGGCGCGAACTGCAATGGGCGTATTGCATGAAAGCCCGCGCCAGATTCATCTTGCCTATCCCCGCAGGGCCGCAAAGCATGATGGCGTGGGGTATGCGGTCGCTGTCGACCAATTCTTTCAATGCATCTTTTACCTTTCTGTTACCTGGGTTTTCGCTGAAATTCATCCCTCTCATAATAGTCCGGAAACTCTGGTCCGGCCGTTTCCACAAAATTAATAAAAAGTTTCAATAAATATCGTTAAATTTGCAAGTAAGTCGCAAAGAAGAAGTTTAAACTGGTTTAAACTTCCTCAAAGTTTCAGAATCAATCGGTTTTTTATGTCGGATAAAGCATCTGCCAACGTCGGCGCATGCGAGGGTTTCCTCGAGTCGGTGGCCCGCGCCTATCTCGAGAATTTCGACGATCTGTCGGAATTCTGTTTCGTATTTCCCAACAAACGAAGCGGCACGTTCTTTCTCCGCGCCCTTTCCCGGCTGATGGACCGGCACGTGCTTATAGCTCCCGATGTGAAATCTATCAGCGACTTCACCGAATATCTTTCCGGCCGCACAGCCGCCACGCGCATCGACCTTCTTTTCCGCCTTTACGGCATCTATCGAAAGATGAATGGAGGAGCGAAAGAAGCGTCCGCCTCCGGGGATGATTCCGACCTTCTTGATTTCGATGCCTTTCGTGGCTGGGGCGAGATACTTCTTGCCGATTTCAGTGAAGTCGACCAGTATGATGTGGATGCCGACCGCCTTTTTGTCAACGTCAGCGATTTCCGCGAGATATCCTCCAACTTTCTGACAGAGGAGCAGACCGCCATCCTTGAGAAATATTTCGGTTATACTCCCTCGCGGCGTGATGTGGAAAGCTTCTGGAAGAATCTCGTTCCCCCCGAAGGACTCTCGGATATCAAGAGCCGGTTCATGTATCTCTGGCAGATGATGGGTCCGCTCTATCATGCGCTCAACGATCAGCTCGCAGAGGCCGGTCTCGCCACGCCGGGAGGCATCTACCGTCTTGCCGCGCGTCGTGTAGAGGAATTTGGCGCGGAGATTTTTCCATGGAAGAAAGTTGTGTTTGTCGGCTTCAACGCCCTCTCCACCACAGAGGCTCTCCTTTTCGAACAGACGCGCAAGGCCGCGGGCTATCGCGAAAAGGAGAAAGATAGCTTCGCCGATTTTTTCTGGGATGGCACCGGGCCGGTGCTGGAGTCGTCAGAGAGCGATGCCGCATCTTTTCTGCGCCTTAACCGTCGCAATTTCCCCTCGCCCGACTGGGCGCAGCCATATATGGAGATGTCGCGGCGCGATTCGATGCCGCCGGATATCCGGGTGGTGGCTTCTCCGTCCAATTCCGCCCAGGCCAAACTCGCATCGGCCCGCGTGGCGGAGATTCTTGATTCTATAGGCGATGAGAATATGCAGGATGCCAAAGTAGCCGTTGTGCTCCCCGATGAGAATCTTTTGCTCCCCTTGCTCTATTCCCTTCCGGAGAGGCTCGGGGCCGTGAATCTTACAATGGGCTATTCGCTGCGGCTCACTTCCGTGGCCTCGTTTCTGCATCATCTGCGGCGGCTTCATGCCCGCGAACGCCGTTCCGGCGGCAAACCGGCATTCTATCATGAGGATTTGCGTATGCTCATGTCGCATCCTTTCGCCCATGCCCTTTTCGGCAGCAAGGGAATCTCCGCTCTAAATGCCTATATGACGCTTCATCACCGGCTGGCAGTGACACTTCCCGAAATTTCGGAAGTCTTTTCCGACAGTCGTCCTGCCGGCGGTGTGGCTGTAGAAGATATCCTATATTATGATCCTGTAACATTCGGCGAGGGAACACAGGGCGGAATAACATATATCGACAATGTGCTGGCCGCGGCCGATACCGCCCTTGCCGGCCGTAATTCGGGAGTGGTCAAATCTCGGATCGACCGCTCGCATATCGCCCTCTATCGCGATGCGCTTCGCCGGCTCGAGCGCTCGGCATCGGAGCATTCGGTGGAGATGAGTCTGGCGGGAGTCTTCTATATGGTGGATAAGCTTCTTGCCGGAGAACATGTCACGTTCGAGGGAGAACCGCTCGAAGGTCTGCAGGTGATGGGCCTTCTCGAAACGCGCGCCATCGATTTCGAACACCTTGTGATTCCCTCGATGAACGACCGCATAATGCCCCGCAAGTCGCGCCATGCCACCTTTATCCCCGATGCGCTCCGGCGCGGCTACGGCCTCCCCTATGCAAACTATCAGGAGGGCCTCTTCTCCTATTATTTCTACCGCATGATCTCGCGGGCTAAAAGCGTGACGCTTATCTATGACGCGCGCAGCGGCGAGGGCATGCGCTCCGGCGGCGAATCGCGCTATCTGATGCAGCTCCGCTATCTCCACGCCCGCGGAAAAATCCGATTCGAAAACCATCGTTTCATGCTGTCAGAGCCGGAAGGCGAGGCAAAGCCTGTAGAGAAGTCGCCGGAAGTGATGCGCAAGATAGAAGCATTTGCCGAAAATGGGTCGAAGCGCAATTTCTCCGCCTCGGCTTTGCGGAAATATGGAGAATGTCAGGTGAAATTCTTCTTCGAAGTAATCGAGAACCTCCGCACCGACGATACCCCCGATGATTTCATCGACCCGATCACTCAGGGCAACATCATACATGATACGATGCTGAGGCTCTATTTCCCGGAGAAATTGCGACGCAAGTATCTTCCTGAGCGGATTGTGATGAAGCCGGAGACGTTCGATGCCTTGCTCGCCGACCGAGAGCGGATTGCGCGCGAAGTGGTGAGAGCGGTCAATAAACAGCATTTCAAACGGCCCAAAGAGGAGGAGGATACGCCTCTGGAAGGATCGGCGCGCATGGTGGCGTCGCATCTGGAGCGTCAGGTGAGGGAGATAATAGCCTACGACCGCACGCTTGCGCCCCTCCATCTCGCCGGCGGGGAGATGGAAGGACTGGTGCGCTGGGAATATGAACCGGGAAAAGCGGTGAACGTGAAATATGCCATCGACCGCCTTGATATTCTCAATCCCGGGGGCAATGATTCGGTGGCAACCGGTGCTGCGAATGGAGGAATCTGGCGCATTGTCGACTATAAGACCGGCGCCTCGCTTGTGGAAGGCGAGGGTATGGAAAGTGTTTTTAACGGCGATCCGAAGGCGAAAAATATTTTCCAGCTTCTGCTATATGCCAATGTGATGAACCGCGACCTGGGTCTCGATGAGGATGTGCGCGTGGCGATATACGAGGTCAACCGTCTTCGACGAGAAGGGGAGAGGCTGCCGGTGATCGACGGTACGCGCCTTACCGGCCACAAGGCCGTCAACGACCGATTCCTCGCCGGCGTCAACTCCATGATAGCCGATATCTTCAACGCTGCCAAACCCTTCGAACCCACCTCCGATCCCGACCACTGCACCTACTGTAAGCTCCAGGACCTCTGCGGCAAGGGTAATTGATAATTTTAACGACTAATTCTTGAACGCCTATGGGTCGTAAAGCCTTTAAATTAGAAGAACAGATCCGCCTACTGAAAAGTAGGGGGCTAATTATTAATAATGTCGAGAAATCAAAAGAGGTGCTTCTTGATGTTGGTTATTACAGGTTGGGCTTTTATTGGTTTCCTTTTGAAAAGACTTATCCTAAGCTCGAAAACAGATCTCATGAATTTAAAGAGAACTCAAGTTTTGATGATGCTGTAAAATTATATTATTTCGATTTCAATCTTAGGAATATTCTTCATAAGGTATTAAGTCGTATAGAAATAGCTGTGAGAACTTATATGACTTATTCCGTTTCCAATGTATATGATTGTCATCCTACGTGGTTTGCGGATCCCGCTATTGTGTCAAAAGGCTATGTTAAGACCTTTCCGATAAAAGTATATAATGATACATTTAAACGTATCCCGGAAATTGCCCGCCATCATCGCAAATATCTTAATGATGTCTATGCTCCGGCTTGGAAGACGATAGAGAATATGACAATGGGTGCAATGCTTGCCCTATATAAGGCAATTCTCGACAAAAAATTGAAAATAGATATTTCAAAACATTTCGGAATTAACTTTCCGGAAGTATTTGAAAACTATATGGAACTACTTCGCAATCTGCGGAACACATGTGCCCATGGGAGAGTTCTGTATGATTTCAGACCTGAACATTCAATAAGAAAAGGCCCTGCATTGATGAGTGGAGTAGGTCGAAATCAGAACTTAAATGGGGCGATACATATAGTTCTATATCTGATAAAACAGATCTCTGTAAATCGATATAATGAATATAAAACTGAGATAGAGGATTTAATTGAAAAATATGGGGCATTCCCGGCGGTGCGTGGAATTCTGGAGGAAGTGAGCGGCTTGCGATTATCTCAACTTTTTGCTCGATAATTTTGTTGGTTTAGAAAGAATTATTATTTTTGTGTCGAAATAGTGCCGGTATTGACTTTAGGCTCAATGCCAACACTCTAAAAGGTAAAAAGAGGTCGCGCATTTTTGCTGCGCGACCTCGCCTTTTATTTTGTTATGTCGTGGAAAAATGTTAACTTTGCGGCGCTTTTGAGCAAAAACGTGTGATGGGAAATTTGCAGGCTCCGTGAGAGCCGCTCCCCGAAGGCGATATGCCGGAGCAGACTTATTTTGAGTAACACAAACAAAGAAAGAAAATGAAAGTATTCGAACTGAATGCAGATCCCCGCGTAGAGCTGGGCAAGAAATCGGTGAAGGCACTCCGCAAGGAGGGCAAGATTCCCGCAGTGATCAATGGCGGAGCAGTTGTAGAGCTCCCCTACAAAGAGGCTCTTCAGCCGGGCGAGAAGCTCGTGGAACTCGATGAGAAACGCGGTATCCTCACAACCGACATCACCGTCAGCAACGAGGATGTGCGCAAGCTTATCTACACCCCCGACATCTTCGAGGTAGATATCAAGCTCAACGGAAAAGTAAGAAAGACAGTGATGAAGGATCTTCAGTTCCAGCCTGTCAAAGACACCGTTCTTCACATCGATTTCCTTGAGGTTTATCCCGACAAGCCTATCGTGATGGAAGTTCCCGTGCAGATCGTAGGTCACGCCGAGGGTGTGAAAGCCGGTGGTAAGCTCACCGTGTCGATGCGCAAACTCAAAGTTAAAGCGCCCTATACCGACATCCCCGAGCGTCTCACAATCAACGTCGACACTCTTGGCCTCGGCAAATCGCTGGCCGTAGGCGACCTCCACTTCGAGGGCCTCGAGCTGATGAACGCCAAGAACGCAGTTGTCTGCGCCGTTCAGCTTACGCGTGCCGCCCGTGGCGCCGCCGCCAAAGCCGCCGAAGCATAATAACGCACTCGGCATATACCGAATCTATAGCGGTGTGTCAAAATCATGTTTTGACACACCGTTTATTATTCAACCTGTTTAGATATAGGGTATTAAATCAGTTTGGATATGGGATTTTTTACAAGGCTTTTCCGTCGCGACAAATCTGCATCCGAAAAGCATGAAGATGAGAATATGAAGAAATATCTGATAGCCTGTCTGGGCAATATCGGCTCCGAATATGTCGGGACACGCCATAACGCAGGATTCATGACCGGCGATTATATCGCCGAAGAGGCCGGAGTCGCATTCCAGTCGTGCCGCTATGGCGACATGGCGCGCGTGCGCGTCAAGAATTGCGAGCTGCTTCTGCTGAAACCCTCCACGTTCATGAACCTCAGCGGGGTGGCCGTAAGATACTGGATGAACAAAGAGAAACTGCCGTTGGAGAATCTTCTGGTGGTGGTCGACGACCTTGCCATTCCCTTCGGGACGCTGAGGCTGCGCAAACAAGGTTCCGATGCCGGACATAACGGGCTGAAGAACATAGCCTCCGAGCTTGGCATTCAGAACTACGCCCGGCTGCGTTTCGGTGTCGGCAACGGCTTCCCGCGCGGCGGCCAGATCGACTACGTCCTCGGCCGCTTCCCCGCCGAAGAGATGGCGCAGATGCCCGAGGTCCTCAAGAAAGCATCGGAGGCCGTAAAGGCCTACTGCCTCTCCGGCCCCGACTTCGCCATGACCCACTTCAACCACTAAATGCGATTGGCCAGGGCTGCCGTCATTTGCATTTGTGGATTAAAAACGTTATTTTTGTAAATGACTGATTTAAACACCTTATCTGACATGGCACAGACTCCTGTTCGCTATCCCATCGGAATACAAAGCTTCGAATCACTTCGCAAGCTTTCGTATCTCTATGTAGATAAAACCGATCTTATCTACAATCTCGTAACAACGAGCAAATATGTGTTCATGTCGCGGCCGCGCCGTTTTGGCAAGAGTCTGCTCCTCTCTACTATCCAGGCATATTTTGAAGGGAAGAAAGAGCTTTTCGAGGGTCTTGCCATCGAGCGGATGGAGTCGGAATGGCAGGTGCATCCGGTGCTCAAGCTAAGTCTCGCCACATACAATCCGGCTAATGACGGCAACCTTGAGGAAATCCTTTCCAATCAATTCCGCGAGTGGGAGGAAAAATATGATGTTGTTGCAGAAACCTCCGATCTTTCAGTGCGTTTCGGTAATATCATAAGGCGAGCACACGAAAAGACCGGACAACAGGTGGTAATTCTGGTCGACGAGTATGACAATCCTTTGCTTGAGACAATGCATCTCCCGGAAAGAAGCGAGGCACACCGCCTTTTGCTAAAGTCCATATACGTCAATATCAAAGATTTCGACCAATATATACGGTTCGCGATGCTGACGGGAGTGAGCCGTTTCAGCAAGATGACAATCTTCAGCGGACTCAATAATCTCGAGGATATATCGATGGATAGGGCTTATGCATCGATATGCGGAGTGACGGAAGCTGAGCTTACAACTTATTTCAAAGAGGGCATAGACAACATTGCGAAGAGCTATGGCATCGATCACGATGGAGCCTCTAACCTTCTGAAAGCCAATTACGACGGTTATCATTTTACGAAAGGCTGCCCGGATATCTACAATCCATTCAGCCTGTTGAATGCCTTCAAGAAGCGGGAGATAGGTTCTTACTGGTTTCAGAGCGGGACGCCGGAGTTCCTGATACGACAGATCCAGAAAAGCGGCAGCTTCCTCCCTGAAATGTTCAACGAGACGGTGGAAGAGAGTGTACTTTCCGACACTGACATATTCGAGACAACGCCCTACGCACTGCTGTATCAGACAGGCTATCTGACAATCAAAGGATATGAAGAGCCGGATCTCTACCATCTCGGCATCCCCAACTTAGAAGTGCGCCGCGGTCTCTTCAATAATCTTGCGAGATACTATTTCAATGAGCAGCCTACAGCAATTTCCCGAAGTGTTCGAGATGTGAGGCGTATGCTTGAGGGAAGAGACATCGACGGCGCGATGGAGTGCCTGAGAACGTTTATGGCGGGTATTCCCTATGAGCTTTCCGACAAGGCTACCGAACTCCACTACGAGAACAATCTCTTCATCATCTTCATGCTTATCGGCGTAGACGCCCGACCGGAATGGCACACATCCGCCGGCCGCATCGACCTGCTTTTAAGGATGCGCAACTACATCTACGTGATCGAACTCAAACGAGACGGGACTCCCGCAGAAGCGCTTGCGCAGATTCGCGAGAAAGACTACGCCCGTCAGTTCAGCGGCGACCCCCGTCCGGTTGTCAGCCTCGGCATTACTTTCAGCACCGCCACCCGCAACATCACCGCCTGGCAAGCCGCGGAATAGTACGCTACCATCAAAAATCAAATATAAGAACAGAGTCTGACCTCTCTTATATTATTTCATGCGTTTGAGGAGGTTGTAGGACGGGAGGACGCCGAGCTCGCCGGCTTTGCTGAGGTCGGCGAAGGCGAGGCGCTTGTTGCCGACATGCAGGTAGGAGATGCCGCGGTTGAAATAGGCGGGACCGAATGAGGGGTCGAGCGCGAGGGCTTCGTTGTAGCATTGCATGGCCGATGTATAATCGCCGAGGGCGTAATGCAGATTACCTTTGTTGAACCAGGCATAGACGAGGCGGGGGTTGAGGCGAAGCGCGGCGTCATAGTCGGCGGTGATCGCCGCTACCGAATGAGCGAGCTGCTGGCGGCGCAACGATGCCGAAGCGGCATCCTCTTCGCCGGAGGCCGCAGCCTGAGAGAGTGCAAGGGCCTGACGGGCACAGCCACGAGCCATGTAGGCCACGACGAAGCCGGGGTCGCGGGCAAGCGCGCTGTCCAATGCGGCTATGGCCGCCGAGTAATCCTTAAGCATGGTGCGAGCCACGCCGAGCGCGAGCCAGTCGGCCGGACGGGCTGTCTTCTCATCGGCAATCTCCTGATAATAGTCGGCGCGGGCGAACACTTTGCGCAGGCTATTCTCGTCGGAAGCAAGCGTCGGTCCGGCCGAGAGATAGATATGGTCGGCAATATAATTACGCTGGTTAAAATCGTCGAGCTCGCGGAAATAGTTGGAGGTGGAGCGAAGCGAGGAGGGGGAGTCGCTGAAGGAGAGTATATATGCAGGCTCAGCCTCGATCTGCTGGTCGCGGTCCTGAACGCGTCCCTTTATCTTTTCATTATACGAGAGATGCGTCTCGTTGGCGCCTGCGCCGACAGTGACAAGCTGGTTGAAGCGGTTCATCACATCGATCTCGCTCTCTTCCGAATCGGCATCTGCCCGGTCGTTGCGCGTCTTGCCGGCGGCTATGGCCGGGCGGTCGAGGGGATTTTTCTCCGGGTTGGTCACATAGCGCTTCACGAGCTCATCGCCCGTATGGGCGTTCTGCATCGCGGCGCGCATGTTACCCATGTCGCGGCATACCTCAGCCTTGGCATAATAGGCGGGATAAAAGCGGGGATAACGCCGGGTGATCCGGTCGAGCGAGGAGAGCGCTTCGCGGTGATGACCCCGCTCCATGTCGACAAGTCCGAGATTATAGAGGGCATGAAAATTGTCGGGCTCATATTTAAGAACCGCAGAGAAGTCGCGGGCGGCGCGATCGAGATCTTTCACTTCATATCGGAGCAGACCGCGGTTGAAGAGCGCCGCCACATTGTAGGGCTCCAGCTCGAGAGTATAGTTATAGTCGGACATGGCGCCGAAATAGTCGTCGAGGTTATAGCGCAGATAGGCGCGGTTCACGTAAAGATCGGCCTCCTGCGGTTCGAGGCGGATCGCGGCGTCCATATCCTCGAGGGCTTTGTCCCATCTCTTCTGTCCTGCCTCGATTTCGGCGCGCATCAGAAAGGCGTTGATGAGGTTTTTTGATATGGAGATGGCTTTGTCGAGATCGGCGAGTGCTCCTACGGTATCCCCCTCGGCGGCCCGCAGGCGTCCCCGCGCCGCGTAACCCTCCTCAAACAGGGGATAGATGCGGAGAAGGCGCCCGAAGGTCTCCTCCGCGGCCTCCCGCTTTTTCATCTCCGTTTGGGCCACAGCCTTATAAAAGAGGAAATACTTATCTTCGGGGTTATATTGAAGGCCGGTGTCGTAATCCTCCACGGCCAGAGAATCCCTCCCCATGTTCTGACGGGCGAAACCGCGCACCTTATAGCTTTCGGTCTTGAATTTATTGCGTTCGATGGCCAAAGTGCAATCCTCCTCGGCCCCTTTGTAATCTTCGAGATATAGCTTGGCGAGAGCCCTGAAGAAATAAGGATCGGAAAGATAGGGCTTGGCCTTTATGGCCTGATTGAAATATTGGATGGAAAGCATGTAATCCTCCATCGAGAGCACATTGCGCCCGATCTGAAGCACCTGCTCGGCATTCACCTGCCCGCGGGCCGTGAGCGGCGAAAACGCCGACATAACGATACACAGCGAGAGGAGACACAGCATGCTGATTCCCCTCTTCCTATTTATTAGTTTTTTGTTCACTCCGCAAAAATAACAAATAATTCAAACATATTCTCAACTTTATAGGATTCTATACCGTTAAAAAAACAGAAGATTCCGGCTATCCGCTTATTTGGGCGGTGAAGAAACTATGCGGAATCCTATGGTTTATGGAAAGAATAGTTGTGATAGGAGGCGGTTTCGCCGGATTGAATCTCTGCAAACGTCTCGATAAAAAGAAATATGAAGTGGCGTTGGTCGACAGAAACAATTTCCATTGTTTCCCGCCCCTCTTCTATCAGATAGCGTCGTCGGGACTGGTGAGCGCCAACATCTGCTTCCCTTTCCGCCGCGAGTTCAAGAAGCTGAAGAATGTATCCTATCACATGGGACATGTGAAGAATATCGACCTCGCGGCGCGCACCGTCACCACGAGTTATGAGACGCTACACTACGACCGCCTCGTGATAGCCGCCGGTGCCACCAACAATTATTTCGGAATGGAGAATCTCGGCCGGGAAACGTATGGCATCAAGACTGTGGCCGAGGCCGCCCATACGCGCGATGAGATCCTCGACCGCCTCGAACGCGGAGCCTTATGCCCCGATCCGGTACGCCGCCGGCAACTGCTGAGCTTCCTGGTTGTAGGGGGAGGTCCCTCGGGCGTGGAAATAGCCGGCGCTATCGGCGAAATGAAGAAGTATATCCTCGAAAAGGAATATCCCGAACTGAGTCCCGACGACGTGACGGTGACTCTCATAGAGGCTTCCGGCACTCTGTTGGGGGCGATGCGGGAGAAGTCGAGAAAGAAGGCTCTGCGCGATCTGGAGAGCCTGATGGTGAACGTCCGCCTCAACACGGGGCTGAAAAGCTATGATGACAAATATGTGACATTCGCCGACGGCCACCGCGAATATTTCGAAACCCTGATATGGACCGCCGGCGTAAAAGGGGAACCGATGCCGGGAATTCCCGCAGAGAGTGTAGGGCGAGGCAACCGGATCATTGTCGATGAGTTCAACCGCGTAAAGGGTTTCGAAGATTCTGTGATGGCCATAGGCGACATAGCGCTGATGCAGACCGCCGATTATCCCCACGGGCATCCGCAGATGGCGCAGCCTGCGATCCAGCAGGCACGCAACCTCGCACGCAACCTCAACGACGGGGAGTTCTCTCGCCCGTTCAGATACCGCGACAAGGGGTTGATGGCCACCATCGGCAAATATTGCGCCGTAGCCGACCTACCCTCCTGCTCTTTTTCGGGATATTTCGCATGGCTCGCATGGCTGTTCGTGCATCTGATGTCAATCCTGGGAATGAGAAATAAGCTAAGCGTGCTCGTCAACTGGTTCTGGAATTATATTTTCTACAGCACATCGCTCAGACTGCTGCTACGCCCCACCAAATTCCCCATGCGCCGGCATTGGGGCGACTGATACCGGATTTTTTGTTAATTTTGCAAAACAAGAGTCAGAGCAGCCGAAAAACGCTGCACTTCGACCTAAAGTATTATAGATATGAAAATCGAAAACAAAACTTTAATAGCCATAACAGCCACAGCAGCTTTGATGCTGTCGGGGTGTTCATTTGTCAACAGTATCACTCACAAAGCCGGATCCACCGGAAAAAATGTGAGTCAGGAAGCGGTGCTCCCCCACGACCGCCAGCATATCGAGGAGAAGACCGAATTGCATAAATATACGTCGGAGGATATCGCCAAAGGAGTTGTCAAAGGCGACTGGGCAATCGAGAAGGTCAACGGCAAGGAGGCCGTTGGCGAGAAAGCGCCGTTCCTGAAGTTCGTACCTTCGGAGAAAAGGGTCTACGGCAACAACGGCTGCAATGTGCTCAACGGCACCTATGCCTATAATCCCAAAGACAGCACACTTCGTTTCAACGACATGGCCACCACGATGATGATGTGTGCCAAGGATGGTATCACCGATTATGAGATCAATCTGGCGCTCGAGGCCGTAAGACATTACACCTGGGACAGGAACGGCGATGACTATTATCTGCATCTCCTTGATGCGGGAGGCCGCGAGGTAATGACGCTCATGCATCAGAACTTCCAGTTCCTCAACGGCACCTGGGCAGTGCGCCGCATCAACGACACCGCTGTCGACGACCCGGAGATGAAGCTCGTGATAGATGTTGACGAAGGGAAGGTTCACGGCAACACCGGATGCAACATCTTCAACGGCTCTTTCGAGACCGACATGGATGCTGCGAACTCTATTTCATTCAGCGCGATAGCCACCACACGGATGGCATGCCCGACGCCCAACCACGAGACCGAGTTCATTGTGGCGCTCGAAGAGGCGTCGTCGGCCAAACCGATAAGCCCCGACAAGGTGGTGCTCCTCGGCAGTCAGGGGAAACAGG
The DNA here is from genome assembly GCA_900549375.1 of uncultured Bacteroidales bacterium. Classification (GTDB taxonomy): domain Bacteria; phylum Bacteroidota; class Bacteroidia; order Bacteroidales; family Muribaculaceae; genus Lepagella. Next base: position 13,925 of record URNY01000016.1, read on the forward strand.
TGATGCTCCTCGAAAGGACAACCGACAAATAACGAAACAGAATACACAGTGGCAACAGAAGAAAGAATCGATAAATGGCTCTGGGCGATGCGCGTCTTCAAGACGCGCACCATCGCCACGGAGGCCTGTAAGAAAGGGCGCGTCACGATGGGCGGCGTCGCAGTGAAACCATCCCGCACGGTGAAGCCGGGCGACATTATCGATGTGAAGAAACCGCCTATCACCTATACTTTCCGCGTGCTTCAGGTTACGGGCAACCGTCTCGGTGCCAAGCTCGTGCCCGAATATCTGGAGAACATCACCCCGCAGTCGCAATACGACCTGCTCGAGATGACCCGCATCTCCGGATTCGTTGACCGCCGCAAAGGCCTCGGCCGCCCCACAAAACGAGACAGCCGCGAGCTCTCCCGCTTCAAAGAGGACACCTACACCGCCGACGAGTTCTTCCTCGACTGGGAGGACGACGAATAGGCATTATCGATTAGGCTCTGTTCCTTGAGGAATGGAGCCTTAAAATTTCGGAAATTTATCTGTTCCTGATGAAGCGGGCCAGACCGTAGACGTAGCGGCGGAAGCCGGGGCGATAAGCGAGAAGACGGTCGAACCATCCCATGTGGGGGTTGACAAGCTTCACCACATAGCCTACATAGAACATCGCGAAGAGCGTGCCGGGACCGACCACGGTCCATGGCCAGCTCCCGAAGAGGCAGATTCCGCAAAGGGCGGCTGTCAGAGCAAGTATCGTGTCGACAAGCATTTTGACTTTAGGGAACGCCCATCCGCTCACGCGGCTGATGGCTATCTGTATCCCTTCGCCGGGCATCGTTACCGAGCCGCAGCGGATCTCGGCGGCAACGGCCAGTCCCAGGATGGTGCATCCGGCAAACTGGGCGATAATCTGTGATGCGAGGGTGGTGTAATCGCTGAAATGCGAAGTGATGGCCATATTGATGTCGAGCATGCCCCCGAAGAGGAAGCCGACCACGAGTTGGAGTAGCTGTATCTTCTCGAACTGGCGGCGTAGCACCAGTATCTAGCACAACACGAGCACAACATTCATGATATTGGTATATCCTTCGATCGAAAGGGGAGGGGCAAGTCCGGCTTCTCCCGCTGTGGAGAATGCCATGGGGATGGCGGAGATCACTCCCGACCCAAGATTCGAACGCACGCAGAGCGCAACGCCGAAAGTCATGAAAAACATTGAAATAAGCAACAGCACATGCTGCCATAGAAATCCGAGAACCCGGATTGCCGTTGTCTCTTTAGATATAGCTTTTTCCATAGTGCGAATTGATTTTTTTCTTGGATTCTCACGAATCTTTTGCAAAGTTACCACTTTTTAGTGAGATAACCCATATCAGGAGACTTTGGGCTTTGTTCATGATAGGGGGATGGCAATATTAAAGCCCCGGCCGTCAGGGTCGGGGCTTTGAAGACTATGTTTCCCGGTAGGTTATCTCACGTAGAGTTTGCGGACAGTATTTCCCACTCTCGCTATATAGACACCTTTTTCTACAGGAATTCTCATATACGCTGAACCATCGGCAGAAAGAACGAGCTTGCCTGAGGCATCGAACAGCAGGATTCTTTCTCTTTCGGCTCCTGCGACAACCACCGCTCCGGCTTCAGTACCGATCATGATGCCATCCGAGGCAAGATCTTCTACCGAGGACACTGTTATCTCCACTTCGTTGGAAGCTTTCGACTCTCCTTCGCCATCATAGAGCGCGGTCACGACATATCGTACTCCTCCGGCAGGCATCTCGTCGGAGTCGAGATATTCGAAATCCTCTACAGGCTCGGTATTGATTTTCTCACCATTGCGGTAAACGTTGAATCCCGCCAGAGTGAGAGTCGTAGCCTCGAAATGCGTTGAGTATTTTATGTCATCGATCAGAAGCAATGCGCCGTCGGGAGCGCAGGAATTGATGGCAAACCGTTTTGCTCCCTCAGGCAGTTCAGCTTTGCACAGCTGCCAGTTCTCGGAAACTTTTTCGAATACAGCCGCCTCTTTGAAATCGGCAGGATCGGTGCTCCCCGTGCTATAGAGAACCCGGATTTTTTCAGGATTGGAATCAGTGAGACTCAAGGCATTGAACGTTATGGTCTGTTTCTCGCCGGAAAGCTCCGGAGAGATTGCCCAATCATCGGCGGCGCCCGATTTCGGAGCAATGGCAGCAAGGGCGAAATTGCCGGAGGTAGCCTGCAGACTATTGTCGATGTAGGTGATGGTGCGGGTGTCGAATGTCAGGAAGGATGTCTTGGTCTCTCCGGGAACCACGCCTGCTATCGCGATATTGCCCTTGCCGTCGCTCAGAACAGCTGCCGGAGTGTCATCGCGGTCGATGAACGTCCAGCCGTCCACCTGCACTGTGGCGGCAGGATAGCTGTCGAAGTTCTCGGTCACGGAATTGGCGCCTCCCAGATAAGGTTCGCTCCAGGTGAGCATTCGTCCCCGATCGGTATTGCTGCCCGTCAGGTCGGTCACGGCGGGAAGGGTGGAGATAACAGGTTCTAACTTAAGAACTGCGGTTTTGTTGTTGGCTGCATTGCTGTCGTCGGGGTGGTTCACCTCCGCGTGATACTCGACAGCGGAATCTGCCAGAGGATGCATCGTCACGTCGAACTGGACAGTAGCCTTTGCGCCCGATGCCAGAGGTTCGCAATTCTTTGTTTCCAAGAGTTTGCCATCGGCATAAAGTCCGACGGAGTGTCCCTTGACTTCTTTTCCGCCCTCATTGGCGATTTCCACGCGCACCGCGAATGCGGATCCCGCTTTCACCCTCGAAGGCCCTGTTATTGCCCGGGCGCATAGATCATTGTCGACAAGCGAGACAAGACGGAAAGCATCGACAGGCACAAACTGGAAATTAAGCGCCGAAGCCTGAATCTTTATCTGCACTGTTTTCCCGGCAAAAGCCGTGAGACTCGCGCTCGCGTCATACCATCCTTCTACAGCGCCGCCGATCTCGCCGGGCTTCACTGTAGCCACTGAAGCCCATGTATCGGTTCCTGCCTCGCATACATCAATACTTACTTCATTAAGGTCTTTGGTGGTTGCGTCCGACCAATTGTATACTTTAAAGGTGAGCGCGGGATTCATGAAGCCAGAGAGATCGATTTTGCCAGTTACGAGACCTGCGTTTCCGCCTGTAGCCGAATACATGGCTGCAAAACCGTTGTCACCGTCTGCCGACTTGATATCCTGCATGTCGGGAAGAAGTTGCCATTCCCCGTTGTTTTCGTATCCGGTGGCCAAAGCAGTCGAAGGAGATCCGTTGGGGAATGATTCATCGAAAGAGATCATCGGTTTACCTACCGGAAGGGCGTTGGTGACCGCACCTTTGGAGCGTCCGCGTTCCGTGACGGCATAGACTATGAACTGCATGAACTGCTGGGTTCCGTTTTCCGGAACAGCCACGAATGTCTTGGAATTGCCGGTAAGATTCTCAAAGAGCGGTTGTGCCGTGTCATCGTCAGCAACCGGGCAGATGGTGTAGCTGATCTTCGAAACGTCGAGAGGCTGTCCGTCGGCATCGGTCGTGACAGGGGTCCATGTGACGGTAACCTCGCCCGGTGTGGCGGTCTCTTTGAAGGAGGCGGTGGAAATATCGGCAGGAAGAGGATTGCCGACATAGACCGTTGCGGAAGTCTTCTGACCGGGCACCTCCCCGGTATATGGGGTCACAGTATAAGTATAGTCGCCGGCCTGCGCCAGTTCATGACGGAAGCTCTTGCTTTCGCCTGCCGTGACATCAGTGAAGGTCTCAACTACTTTGTTGCCGCAGGCAATCTCGATTTTTGAAATCTTCGCGAGAGCGTTGCCCGCAAGGTCTTTGGAAGGAGCATCGAAAGATATGGCGGCCTCTTTGGCACCATTGGCCCCCGGAATCACTTTAAGGTTAGCTACCGCTACCGGGGCGGAGGCGGAAATGCCTTCGGCGATTTCCAGATCATCGATATAAAGATAAGCCTGATTGGGCTCTGAGATTCCGTGGATTCCAATATAATACAATCCATCTGTATCCGCCGTCACGTAGCCTTCGAGAGGGGTGGCGTCGGCTCCTCTAACTTCGGAGGGAGCAACAGCAGTCTCCGTCATAGCGCTTGCCTTGGGTTCTTTACCGTATTTGATCTCAATTTTCTCGACGCTTGCCGAAGCAGTTGCGAAAGCGTTAAGATTCACTCTGTAGGCTTTCCCGGCTTCAAGCCTCACGGGAGCAGTGATCATCCAGGAATCAAGCGCCGACGACAGACTGTAACGCAAAGAGGGTTGATTCTGTTTCTGATTCTCATTATAAGAGAATTGCCAGTCTCTGCCCATAATTCCCGAGTGCTCGAGGGTGAACTCTACCATAGATGTCTCGGTGTCGAACGTCTGTTTGTAAGGAGGAACGATGTTGCCGAACACGAGATCGTTGGCCGAAGTAAAGTCGGAAACCAGATCGGAGAACTTGGCGGATACCGAATATTTGAAAACGTGAAGGCCGTCTCCTATTTCCGTCAGCTCTTCGTAGGAAGTGCCCTTTTGATCGATAGCGACCTCGACATTGCCTTTCTTCACGGTATAAGTAACCTCTGCAGGATCCATATATCCTCCTTTTGCGGATTCAGTCACCGGATCCCATGTCACGGTCACTTTCCCGTCGGCATATGTAGCCTTGACATTTTCGGGGGCCTTCGGAGCGCTTTTACCGATAAAAGACTTGATGGATGCTTTCGGACTGTTTCCGGCGGCATTCGAGAGCACCACTACGAACATATACTCTCCGTCTTCCTCTACTGTTATGGGCACAGACACGCTCGCTCCGTATGTTGTCTTGCCGGTATAATCCTTGCCGTCGACGCTGACTTTATAGTCGAGTTCTCCAGATGCCGGAGTGCCGTCGAAGGTTGTTGAGGGCACCTTGAATTCAAGATTCCCGGAATGGTTGCCTCCGGGGAACACGGCCTTGAGGTCTGTAGCCTGAGCCGGGGCGGGAACCACAAGACCGATGATCTGCGCATTGCCGCTGAGATAGCTCTTCAACGCCGCGGCTTCACCGGTGGCAGGGTCTACTTCGTATAAGGCAGTAATGGAACCGACCGCGGTTGTCCAAAACATGCGCCCGGTTTTGGGATCGATCGTGGCCGAGCCCTTATTGGCAGTGTTCACGCCTGTCGGGCCGACCTTTACTGTTGCCGCGGTCTGCTTGTCGACTTTATAGAGAGTGGCGTTTTCTCCGTTGGCAATCGCATACAGCTGTCCGTTGGCATCGCAGGCAAGAGAGTTCCAGTCGCCGCTCATGGGGGCGACGGTTTCCACCGTTACCTCGGCCTGCTGGCCTTCGACAGCCTCGCCGTAGGTAATTGTGCCGAGACGGTATCCGTCGCCCGACGTGTTGTTGAAAATACCGTATATTTTGCCCGATACGGGGTCGAGAGCCATGTCTATGCCCGTTGTGGCATTGCTTCCCATGCCGGTATAAACATATGCTCCGGTCTGGATATCGATACCTTTTACATAATACGAAAACCAGGAACTGCCGAAGCTGATGGCGGAATGGATGTAATAGACTCCCTCTTTTTCAATCCCGTTGAAGACGATATCAAAATTGTCGGTCTTGATCGGAGAGAAGGGGCTGAAGGAAGCTCCGGAAATCTTGTATAATCCCCGGTAGTCGCCACTGAGCATGTAACAGTCGTTGATGGCCCCGATCAAATTGTCGGGAAACTGACCGGCTGAAAACGCCTTTTCAGAGGCCTGTCGGGTTGCTACTCTCATGGTTCCCGTTCCTGGCGAACCGTTGAGTTTCTGCACCGCGCGTTGGGAAGCGCCGGCAAATCCCGCCATTCCCAGCAGTAGCGACGCTGCCGCACAGATGAATAGTTTTTTTGTCATGATGAATAGGAGTTATTTTGGGAATTTATTGCTTTACGATTATTTTACGGCGCAGGCCATTGCCTGAGATGCCTACAATGTAGATTCCTGCCGCAGGAAGATGCAGGGTTGCGGTGCCTCGGGTGTCGGCCAAAGCGGATGCAATGGTGCGCCCGGCGATATCAAACGCGTTTACAATGGCTCCTTCCGGAATCCCGCTGACGCAGGCATCTGTGCCGACAGTGGTTATTGTTATGACCTTCTCCTCCATATCGCCTAAGCCACTCCCTTCCGCTGTCTTGACGGCAATCTCATCCGATGCTTTCGACACGAGCGTTCCGTCCGTGGCCTTGACAGAGTAGAAATATTCTGTATCGGGAATGAGACCTTCGATTTTCATTGATGCCGCGTCGCCGGTATGCTCGCCGTTGTAGGCGGGAAGATTCTGCGGAACAAGTTTTACGCCGTGTAGCAGTTTTACGTCGTCAATGGCCAGCGAGCTTCGCGCACCGGTCATTTTGAATCCGATACGCATGGCGGTTGTTCCCGAGGGAATCTCTTTTACCTCTGTTGTTTTTCCACCCTTTGCTGTTTCTATTGGGGAAGCGTACAGCTCTTTCCAGCCGTCGGCAGTCTTTGCGCTGACGGAAACGCGATCGGCTTCGTTAGTGTTCTGGCCTCGATGCCAGAAGCTTAAACCCTTGATGCCATCGGAATATTCAGGAGTCGTCAGGCAATCGCCGTCAGTTGCCATACGCAGCGACGGTGTGGCCTCGCCGGCATATGATCCCATGCTATAGGCGGTAGGGGACGTGGAAACCCACCCCGCGGGAAGATTGTCGATGCCGGCGGAGAAATCACATACGTCGGAAAGGGGACCACCCGGAACTTTGCGGTAGACCTCGATAAGATAATCGTTTGCTTCCGGAAGCTGTTCCCAGCGGGCGGTGAAGCTGTCGGAGGTGATGTCGGTCGCCTCGGCGGCGAGAACCTGAAGACGGTCGAGCGGCATCCTTCGAGTCTCTATCGAAATAACTTCCGAAGGAGCGGAGATTTCGAGCCCGCGCACAGAGCGCACAGTGTATTTATATGTGCGGTCGGGCGCAAGCCCCTTGATTTCGCAGGAAGTCGCATTCCCGACATTACGCATGAAGTATCCCGGGAGATATTCAGGCTCTCCTCCTTCGTCAATCGTATATACCGACAGCAGATGTTCCATTCCCTGACGGGCGGGTTCCCAAAGAGCGGTGAAACTCTCATGGTCGGCCTGCTCCGGCTCTTTCGCCACCGGTGAGCCAAGAGGCTCCGGCGAGCCTCCAAGCACTTTGAAAGTGATCAACCCGTCGGATTCAGCGATGTCCGTTATCGGGAGGCTGAGGGGAGTATTGTTCCAAGGTCTCATGGAAGGGCGGGTGTCGTCGGTGAAGGCTGTGATTCCCGCTGTGCCGGGAAAAGCGTCGCCGTCACGAGTGGCGGCCGTTTTTATATTGTCGGCCTCCTCCAGATCGACATATTGATGGTTCTCATCGTTGTTCACGGCATTGGTGAACCATATGCTTTTTTCATAGTCCACATGCCATACGAGCATTCCGTGGCCCGGAAGATATTTGTCCCATCCGGTCTGCTGGCGGTTCTCGAGAAGGAAAAATTCATTGGAATCGGATGTGGGAATTATTGCGGCCATATTCGCGAGAAGAGACGGAAGCGTTGCACTTACCGATCCGTCGATCGTCACGGGTTTTATCCAGTCGAGGGCATAGCGTTCGTAGGCGGAATAAAGCGGAGGAGTGCAGCCGTTGTTGTTATAAGGACCCGCATCGAGAGTGCTCCACGACCCGGGGGTGAACGACGCCATGTTGTAATTGGTGGTGTAAAGATCGGGGAGTCCCATCACGTGCGAGAACTCATGTACGAACGTTCCCACTCCGTCCGGACGTCCCTCCACCCACTCGCATGTGCATCCGTAGCGGTCGAGGCGCACGCCGTCGAACATATATGGGGTGGAATCCTTGTCGCTGATATTATAGGCGTGGGGCCATACGGAATCAGAGCTTGCGCCCATGTGCTCTCCCTCTCCGGCGTAGAACAGGAATACATTGTCGATATATCCGTCGCCATCGCGGTCATACTGGGTAAAGTCGACAGTGCCGTCGAGCTGCTGGCAGGCCTCTATTACCATTCGGTAGGCGTTGGTGTCTTTGCCCTGAAGCCCGTTGCTGCCATAGTAAGCCCTGTTTTTAGTGAGTGCTATCGGTCCGTAGACATCGAATTCCGGTTCGAACTGGCCCATGGATGAATCCATAAAGAAATCGCGTGCGGAACCGGTGCCTCCAAAAAGGCTGAATCCCTCGCCGGTCATCATGCCGGTAAAATAATCCTTGGGATTATAGCCCTCGGCCTCATGGAATTTCACATCCGTGTATTCCACAAGAATCACTATCGCTTTCTGTTTCCCTTTTGAGGGGAAAGCAGAACGTCCCGTGAGTCCGGGCCCTTTGGAGGGCGCTTTGGTCGGATGGTTCGTTGCCCACCTCTTTTTCAGGCGAGCATTCAGTTTCTCGGATACGCTCTTTTTGTCGACGGAATTCAGAAACGATGCTGCCTCAGGGCTTCGTCGAGAGGGTTCCGTGGCTCTGATGCCGGAAGATACGGGCACTCCGTCATCGTCGACGCCCGCGTAATAATAGATGTCGTCTACATTGATGAGGAGATAGCCGTCGGTAGAAAAATACTGATGATCGTATTCGTCCCCTATGATTCGGAGTGTGAGGGGAGTGCCGTCAGCCTGTGTGACGGTTACCGGCCTCGGACTTGCCGGGACAGCATGCGACGGCTGAACCGCCATAATTAATGCCGATAGTGTTAATAAGCTTATTAACAGACGTTTACGGCAAATGGGGGGGGGTAAAGGTAAGGAACATAAATGTATTAAATGATGGATTCAGTTAGATTTGATTCGGTTAGGTCAAGCCTATATATATAACATTTGCTCTTGAATTGACAAAAGTAATAATTAATTTATGAATTGCAACAAATTTTATTAAAAATGAGATAAAAATTCAAAATCATATATTCCGGAGGGGACGATTATGAATATTTTGTGTATATCCGTCAGGAAAAATGAGTTGATTATACGACAATAATGGCAAAATCAACAAATTTGCGAGGATGAGAAAAATTTTGTATCTTTGCGCGATTGTTGTATCCCTGTGGTTCGCGAGGCGGACAACGGGGAGGCAATAATGCGCTGAAAGTGGAAATGTGAAGGCGCAAAAAATTGAAAATTAGAGAATAATAAAAAACGACATAATTATGATTAACATAACTTTCCCCGACGGCAGTGTTAAGCAGTTTGAAAAGGGCGTTACTCCTTTTCAGGTTGCCGAGGGCATCAGCCCCCGTTTTGCCGCCGATGTTCTCGCCGCCAAAGTGAACGGCGAGGAATGGGACATCTCGCGGCCGATCGAATCGGATGCCTCCATCGAGCTCTTCAAATGGGACTCCGACGAAGGCAAGCATGCGTTCTGGCATTCGTCGGCCCACCTTCTGGCCGAGGCGCTTCAGGAGCTTTATCCCGGCGTGAAGTTCGGTATCGGTCCCGCCATCGAGAGCGGTTTCTACTACGACATCGATCCGGGAGAACATAAGATCACTTCCGAAGATTTCCCGAAAATCGAGAAGAAGATGATGGAGCTTGCCGCCCGCAAAGAGGATATCGTGCGCAAGGACATTTCGAAGGCCGACGCGCTGAAGATGTTCGGCGACCGCGGCGAGAACTATAAATGCGAGCTCATCAGCGAGCTTGAGGACGGACATATCACCACCTACACCCAGGGTGCGTTTACCGACCTCTGCCGCGGCCCGCACCTCCCCTCCACGGCTCCTATCAAGGCCGTGAAAATCCTCTCCCTCGCCGGCGCTTACTGGCGCGGCGACGAGAAGCGCGACCAGCTCGTGCGCGTATATGGCATCACCTTCCCCAAGAAGAAGATGCTCGATGAATATTTAGCTCTGCTCGAAGAGGCCAAGAAGCGCGACCACCGCAAGCTCGGCAAGGAGATGGAGCTTTTCGCTTTCTCCTCCACAGTCGGTCAGGGGTTGCCCCTCTGGCTCCCCAAAGGTGCCGCCCTGCGCGACCGCCTCGAGCAGTTCCTGCGCAAGATCCAGAAAGAATACGGTTATCTTCAGGTGATAACCCCTCATATCGGCAACAAGCAGCTTTACGTAACCTCCGGCCACTGGGCAAAATACGGCAAGGATTCCTTCCAGCCCATCAAAACCCCGCAGGAGGGTGAGGAATATATGCTCAAGCCGATGAACTGCCCCCACCACTGCGAGATTTACAAGGCATCGCCCCGCTCATATCGCGACCTGCCTCTGCGTCTCGCCGAATTCGGCACCGTCTATCGCTACGAGCAGAGCGGCGAGCTCCACGGACTTACCCGCGTGCGCGGATTCACGCAGGACGACGCCCATATCTTCTGCGCTCCCGAGCAGATAAAAGGGGAGTTCCTGAAGGTTATGGATATCATCCTCTATATCTTCAAAGCGCTCGACTTCGAGAACTTCGAGGCTCAGATCTCACTCCGCGATCCCTCCAACAAGGAGAAATATATCGGAAGCGATGAAAACTGGCATCTCGCCGAAAGCGCCATCATCGAGGCCTGCGCCGAGAAAGGTCTCAAAGCCAAACAGGTAGAGGGTGAGGCCGCGTTCTACGGTCCGAAGCTCGACTTTATGGTGAAAGACGCCATCGGCCGTCGCTGGCAACTCGGCACGATTCAGGTGGACTATAACCTTCCCGAGCGATTCGCACTCGAATATACGGGCAGCGACAACCAGAAGCATCGTCCGGTGATGATCCACCGCGCCCCCTTCGGCTCGATGGAGCGTTTCGTGGCCGTATTGCTTGAGCACACCGCCGGCAAGCTTCCTCTCTGGCTCATCCCCGAGCAGTGCGTGGTGCTTCCGATCAGCGAGAAGTTCAACGACTATGCCTACCATGTTGTCAAAGAGCTCGACAAAGCCGGGGTTCGTGCCGCCGTCGACGACCGCAACGAGAAAATCGGCAAGAAAATCCGCGACAACGAGCTTAAGAAAATACCCTATCTTCTGATTGTGGGCGAAAAAGAGGCCCAAAATGAGGAAGTTTCTGTAAGAAAACAGGGCGAAGGTGACAAAGGTACGATGAAAATCATTAACTTTGCAGACGAAATCAACGCGGAGGTGTCCGCGATGACAAATAAATAAAACTGAAAGAGGAAAAAGAACTGAATGAATAACAGACCCCAATTCAGCGGCCCGCGTCGGCCTGCCGCGCCGGCACCGAAGCCGCGTCCGGGCCAGCGTCCGCGCCGCGGAAACGAGCGTAACAGCCGCGACCCGTATGTGATCAACGAGTATATCCGCGCCCGCGAAGTGCGTCTTGTCGGCGACAATGTGGAGCAGGGAATCTATCCCATCGACAAAGCCCGCCGCCTCGCAGAGCAGATGGAGCTTGACCTTATAGAGATCTCGCCCAACGCCGAGCCGCCGGTATGCCGGATTCTGGATTACCAGAAATTCCTCTATCAGCAGAAAAAACGGCAGAAAGAGCAGAAAGCGAAAGCCGCTAAGGTAGTGGTGAAAGAGATCCGTTTCGGACCCCAGACCGACGACCATGACTATAACTTCAAGCTCAAGCATGCCATAGGCTTCCTCAAAGAGGGTTCGAAAGTGAAGGCTTATGTCTTCTTCCGCGGCCGCTCCATCCTCTTCAAAGAGCAGGGCGAGGTGCTTCTCCTCAGATTCGCCAATGATCTGGAGGAATATGGCAAGGTGGAGATGATGCCCGTGCTCGAAGGAAAACGGATGACCATCATGATCACCCCCTTGAAGACCGCTCCTAAGAAAGAGGCTCCCAAGGATACAGCCAAGGAGGCTCCCAAAGCGGCGGCAACAGAGCCGGCCGAAGAGTGAAAGAAACGGGCGGCGACGCCCGAATGAATCAATAGAGACCGTAGGCACCAAGTGCCGAGGTGAATTTTTAAACAACTAAATTTTTCAAAACAATGCCTAAAGTAAAGACCAATGCCGCGTCAAAGAAGCGTTTCGCGCTCACCGGCACAGGGAAAATCAAAAGGAAACACGCTTATCATAGCCACATCCTTACAAAGAAGAGCAAAAAGCGCAAGAGAAACCTCGACCACACAGGTCTGGTTCAGGAAGCCAACCTCAAGCAGGTGCGCGAGCTGCTTTGCCTCCGTTGATGAGAGCGACAAGCCTTTTGAATTTTACTTTTATCAATTTTTATTAACCGAATGCTCAGCTCCGCAAGTGCATAATCAGAAAAATTGCCGCTGACATTCAAAAAACGAAAAAAGATGCCAAGATCAGTAAATCATGTG
>URNY01000017.1 GCA_900549375.1 uncultured Bacteroidales bacterium
GGATTCGGCTTCGCGCCGCGTCCCGACGGAACGTATGAGAAAATTCCTCAGATCGGCAATGTTGTGCTCGAAGATGATGTCGAGATCGGTGCAAACACCACTATCGACAGGGCTACTTTCGGATGCACCCGTGTCGGCAAGGGCACGAAACTCGATAATCTCATACAGGTGGCGCACAATGTAGAGATCGGCAAGGGGAATGTGTTTGCCGCTCAGGTTGGAGTGGCCGGATCCACCAAAATCGGCGATTACAATCAGGTCGGAGGTCAGGTCGGTTTTGCCGGTCATATTCATGTCGGCAGTATGAACGAGATCGGAGCGCAGTCGGGAATCCCCTCCAGCATAGGCGATAAGAAGCGTATAATAGGCTATCCCGCCATAGATGCCCGCCAGTTCTTCAAGACGCAGGTTTATCTGCGTCGTCTCGGAGAGCTTTTCGATAAAAAATAACAAACATAAAACATACATGCAGCAACTTACACTCAAAGGCCCGTTCACCGTGAAGGGCAAAGGCCTTCATTCGGGTCTCAACATCACGGCGACATTCAATCCTGCGCCTGAAAACCATGGATATAAGATTAAAAGGACAGATATAGAAGGCGAGCCGGTGATTGATGCCGTGGCCGAGAACGTTGTAGACACCCAGCGCGGCACGGTGATCGGCAAGAACGACATCAGGGTCAGCACTGTGGAGCATGCTCTGGCCGCCCTGTATGCCGCCGGCATCGACAACTGTCTCATAGAGGTCGACGGCCCGGAGTTCCCGATTCTCGACGGCAGTTCGATAGTATATGTAGATGAGATAGAGCGTGTTGGAACGATTGAGCTCAATGCCGACAAAGATTTCTATATCATAAAGGAGAAGACGCAGATCAAGGATGAGGCCACAGGGTCTACACTCACCATTTATCCCGACGACGGATTCAGCGTGGAATGCATGGTGGAATATAATTCGCCCGTGCTCCCGAACCAGTTTGCTGTTCTCGACGATCTGGCGGAATTCCGTCAGGAAGTGGCAAGCGCACGCACATTCGTCTTTGTCCGCGAGATTGAAGAACTTCTCAACTATAATCTCATAAAGGGGGGAGATCTCGACAACGCGATTGTGATCTACGACCAGGAGATTCCACAGGAGAAGATCGACGAGATTTGCGACATCATGCATGTGCCCCACATGCATCTCAGCAAACTCGGATATATCAATCCCAAACCTCTTGCATGGGACAACGAGCCTGCGCGCCACAAGCTGATGGACATCATCGGCGACCTCGCTCTTATCGGCCGTCCAATCAAGGGAAGGGTAGTGGCTATCCGTCCGGGACACACCATCAACAACAAATTCACACGCATGGTGCGCCGCGAAGTGAAGCACACCGAGATTCAGAGCCCGGTATATAATCCCAATCTCGCTCCTGTGATTGATGTGAACGGCATAAAGAAGCTTATCCCCCATCGTTTCCCCTTCCTGTTGATCGACAAGATTATAGAGATCGACAAGAAGCATGCGGTAGCCGTCAAGAACGTAACGGTGAACGAGCCTTTCTTCCAGGGTCATTTCCCGCAGGAACCTGTGATGCCCGGAGTCCTTCAGGTAGAGGCAATGGCTCAGGCCGCCGGGGTTCTTGTGCTCAACTTCCTTGAGGAACCCGAGAGATATTCCACATATTTCCTGAAAATCGACAATGTGAAATTCCGCCAGAAAGTGGTTCCCGGCAATACGCTGTTGTTGAGCGTGAGCCTCACCACGGAGATTCGGCGCGGATGTGCGATGGTGAAGGGTTATGCCTTTGTGGGAGAGAAAATAGTATGCGAGGCTGAATTCATGGCCCAGATAATCAAAAACAAATAACTGAAATCCAGATGACTGCAATGTACGATGTGCATCCCGGCGCCAAGATTGGAAACAATGTGAAGATCGGCAATTTCTCCACCATTCATGATGATGTGGAGATTGGTGACAATACGGTGATACACAGTAACGTAACGATATTCCCAGGCGCTCGTATAGGTAGCGGCGTCACAATCTTCCCCGGCGCAGTAGTGGCCGCCATTCCTCAGGATCTGAAATTCAGAGGCGAGAAAACATACGCATATGTCGGCGATGGCACCACGCTTCGCGAATGCACTACCGTGAACCGCGGTACCGCCTCCAAAGGGGAGACCCGAATCGGAGAGAATTGCCTTATAATGGCATATTGTCATGTGGCCCATGATTGTAGGGTCGGAAATCGTGTGATTATGTCCAATGCCTCGCAATTGGCCGGTGAAGTTGTAGTTGATGATGCCGCTGTTCTTGGCGGAGGCTGTCTGATTCATCAGTTCTGCCATCTTGGGCGCAACATCATGCTTCAGGGCGGAGCTCTGGTCAATAAAGACATCCCTCCTTTCGTAAAGGCAGCCCGCGAGCCGATATCCTATGTGGGGCTCAACAGCATCGGTCTGCACCGCAATAATTTTTCCGAAGAGGAGATACGCCACATTGCCGAGATCTACAGGATTCTTTACCTAAGCGATCTGAATGTGACGAATGCCGTAAAGCTTATTGAGCAGAATGTTCCCAAGTCCGAATATCGTGATGAAGTGATAAACTTCGTGAATAATTCCGAAAGGGGTATTATTCGTTCGGCGATCTGACGCAATCCTCTTTTGATTTTATAGCAAATAAGAACGCTCCCGCGAATTTTCGCGGGAGCGTTCTTGTTAGGAAAAATATTTTTTCTCGGCCTCTGTGAGAATGTCAGCCGAATTTAGATATCTTGCGGAGCTGAGGTTCGTTGATAATCTTGATGCGGCGCCCGTCGACAAGAATCAGTTTTTCCGTCACGAACGACATAAGAGTGCGGATAGCGTTGGAGGTCGTCATGTTCGAGAGATTGGCGAGATCTTCTCGGCTCATATATATCTTGAGAGTTGCGTCATCATCTTCATATCCGTAGTTGTCGGCAAGGAGGAGAAGAGATTCCGCAAGGCGTCCGCGGATATGTTTTTGCGTCAGGTTGATTATTTTTGTGTCGGCGCCACCGAGGTTTCTCGAAAGTTCATGAATGAAGAACATTGCCAGATCATTGTTCTGGCGGATAAGATTCTCCACGATTTCCATCGGGATTATGCCTATCACCGATGGTTCGAAAGCGGCGGCAGAAGACACGTATGGCTCTCGGGCGAAATATGCGCGATAACCGAAATATTGCACCGGCCTGTAGAGGCGCAGTATCTGCACCCTGTCGCCGATGCCGCTTTTATACATCTTCACCTTCCCCTCGAGAAGACAGAAGAGAAACTCCGGCGTCTCTTTCTCGGCATATATGATCTGATTCTTCTTGTAATGCTCATACCGGAAGTTATCTGTTACGATACGCTTCTCCTCCGGTCGCAATGCGTTCCATAGTTCCGAAAGATCTTCTCCTATGATTCGCTCTAATGTACTTTTCTTTATCATAAATAGCTCACAAGGCGGGTGCTGTGTTATTGACCTTTTGACTCCGAAATTTTAGGAAGCAGGGTCTTCGCGAATCGTTCCGCAACGGGTGCTGAATAATTCGATATGATTAATGCTGTTTTATAACACAAATTTACAACATTTTTCGCGTATTCTAAAATTTATAGTTAAAAATCTATAAATCAAAGGTACTTTAGAGCGCGTTCCTTATTGCCGAAGATATGAAAAAGCTACTATTTGTCTTAAAGGTTCCAACGCGCCGGATTGCGGATAGGCTTGCCGTTGGAAGTGAGCGGAATCCGCTCCATGAAGATGATCTGCTTCGGCACCTCATGCTTTTCAAGATGTTTATGGCACACAGATTCGATCTCCTCTTTCCGGGATTCATTGCATTCAGCAACAAGTACAACTCTGCTTCCCCATTTTTCATCGGGCGCAGAGGTTATGAAGAATGGGACTTCTATACTTTGAGAAAGCCGCTCTTCGAGATTCTCGGGGTTTATTTTCTTTCCTCCCGAAATAATCACATTGTCGAGCCTTCCGAGAATCTCGAATTCATCCGGCGCCAATACGCGGCAGGCATCATTGGTGACAAGGCTTTTCCATCCGTTGATATTTATGACGAGAGCTCCGTTTCTATCTTCGACCCTCACCCCCGGAAGTGTATGGAAAGATTCAGGATCTGCCATTACCCTCCGAAGTGCTATATGCGAAGCTGTTTCGGTCATCCCGTAGCTTTCCCAGGCATTGAGCCCGCTGGCGGCGATCCTGCGGCGAAGACCGGAAGGTATGGACGAGCCGCCAATGAGAATATTTCGTAATTCCGGCATCACATGCAGATTATCAAGAATATGAATCATCTGTGAAGGCACAACGGATAAAAGGTCGATAGGTCCTCCCTTATAATTTTCGAGAGGCCGGTTTGAGGGACTCTCCCAATCAAGGCGGCAATTAATCTCCCTCTGGCGGACAAGCATCATCTTTCCGCCGATAAAATCAGGCGAGATGCAGGAATAGAGCGTGGCATCGGAAGTGAGACCGAAGAAATCGATGGTGCGTCTTGCGCTTTGGCGCATCATTTCTTTCGGAAGCTTTATCAGCGTCGGAGTCCCTGTGGAACCGGAGGTATGGCAATCCACAGTGTCCGATTCCGACTCCCATTCATTAAGGAAATCCTCGTATGTCATTGTCTTTTCGTTTGCCGCCTATTCCCGCCAGTCGAGCCTGTCGATGGCGCCATAGTCGAGAGTCTTGTCGGGATTATATCCGAGTAACTCTCCTTTGGTGAATACGGGTGTAGAGATATTATTGGTGAAAAGAGCACCCGTGCCGAGACCCTGCGGAATCGCCCGGTCGAATGTCGCCACCCATTGAGCGAGGGCGTTCAGCCCGATGTTGGATTCGAGAGAAGATGTGATCCACCATGATATGCCTCTCGCCCCGGCGAGTGCTATCCATTCCTCCGCTCCTGAGAAACCACCCTCGAGCGACGGCTTGATTACGATATATGCCGGCCTAATCTCATCAAGAAGTTTTTCTTTGCTCTCACGGGTGAATTTGCCGATAAGTTCCTCGTCGAGGGCAATCGGAAGAGGTGAGACATCGCAGAGGAAACGCATCATCGCCTCATTGCCGGCCTTTATTGGCTGCTCTATGGAATGGATTCCGAGGTCGGCGAGATGTCTGAGACGTGCCAGAGCATTGTCCATCGTGAAGGCACCATTAGCATCTACCCGTATTTCGACCTCGTCGGGTGTATGCCGTTTGCGGATATATTCGATCATCTCTATCTCTTTACCCCAGTCGATTGCTCCGATTTTCAGTTTAATGCACCGGAATCCGGCATCGAGCTTGGATTCGACTCGTTCAATCATCTTGTCGAAATCACCCATCCATACCAGCCCGTTGATGACGATATCTTTTCGGCCTCCGATAAATTCCGAGTCATAATAGATGCCGCGGCATCCTCCCGTGAAATCGCGGATGCATTGCTCAAGGCCCATCTGCAGGGAGGGGAAAGCCTCAAGGTCAGTCTGTTTCCCGATGCGGATATTGGCCTGCAGCTCCATCAACTTGTAGAAATACCTCTCATCGGCTTCGGGGGATAAACCCGGAAACACTGCTGCTTCACCCACGCCGTAGCGCGAGGGGTCGGACTCATCGAACAGGCGAAGGAAGCAGGTTATCTTCTCGTTGAGCACACCGCGCGATGTACCCGCCGGCTCTTTGAACTGAAGATTATACGGACAAAACTGAAGTCTCATCTTATGGAACAGAGTCTAATGATCAGGGGAACATCGGGTATTGACCGAAATCGGGGTCGCGTTTCTCAAGGAAAGCGTTCTTACCCTCCTGGGCCTCATCCATTGTGTAATACATAAGTGTGGCATCGCCTGCGAATTCCATGAGCCCGTGCTGGCCATCGAGTTCAGCATTGAGAGCGCGCTTCACCATACGGATGGCGAAAGGAGAGCGTTTCATGATTGTGCGGCACCATTCAAGAGTGGTTTCCTCCAGTTTGTCGAAAGGCACAACCTCGTTGACCATTCCCATCTCCAGAGCTTCGCGGGCAGTATACTGCTTGCATAGATACCAGATCTCGCGGGCTTTTTTCTGGCCTACGCATCGGGCGAGATAAGATGCTCCGAATCCGCCGTCAAAACTTCCCACTTTCGGGCCTGTCTGGCCGAACTTCGCGTTTTCGGATGCAATCGAGAGGTCGCAGACTACCTGAAGCACGTTTCCTCCTCCTATTGAATAACCGTTAACCATGGCTATCACCGGTTTCGGAATAGACCGGATGGCATGGTGTATTTCCAATACATTGAGTCTCGGCACACCGTTCTCATCTACATAACCGCCGTTTCCTTTCACGTTCTGGTCGCCACCGCTGCAGAATGCCTTGTCGCCGGCGCCGGTGAGGATAATGACCCGAATGTCGGAGCGCTCGCGGCATATCGCGAATGCCTCAAGCATCTCCTTATTGGTCAGCGGTCGGAAAGCGTTGTAGACTTCCGGACGATTGATTGTTATCTTTGCGATTCCATCCAATTCCTCAAAAAGGATATCGGTGAATTGTTTTATTGGTTTCCAGTTGTTCATATCTTATTATCTTATTGTCTTTTGTTTCTTTCCATATAGCCGATCAGAATGTCGGCGCTTTTTTGCGGATCGACCTTTATTTCCAGCAATGCCTTCGCCCGGCAATTCATGAATGAGGGGAGAGCTTTATCCATCTCCTCGCTGCCGGAGGCGGAATAATATTTCCAGCCGAAAGCCTCGGCGAGAGCTTTAATAGGAATCTCTGGGTCGGCGCAGAAGAGCTCCTCGCGCAGAGGTATCTCGCGGGTAGAGGGTATGAAGCGGAAAATGCCGCCCCCTTCATTTGATATCACTATCACCTTGAATCGTTCCGGCACCTCTCTGACGCCCATAACCCCGAGATCGTAGGCAAACGACATATCGCCCGTGATCAGAAGCGTAGCTGAAGGATATGCCATCGCGCAGCCGAGCGCCGTGGCCGTAGTTCCATCGATTCCTGAAACTCCTCGGCATCCGTAGGAGGCATGAGGGATTCTATCCGTGAAGAGTTGTGCATATCTCACGGTTGTTCCGTTCGAGAGGAAGAGATTCCACTCGGAGGGTACAGATTCGAGAATTCTACTGAATGCCGTCATCTCCGACCATCCGGAATGTTTCTTCAGATAAAGTCTGTGGCTTTTTTGTGCCGCATCTCTCAATCCACACCAGTCAGATGCAAATTCCGACGTTTTTTTTAAGTTCATGCGGGCTGCATAGCGGTTGAGACCTTTGAAAAACTTATCCGGTTTGACGTCAATATGTCGGGTGAGCGCCTTGAAGCAGTCGGCTGAAGGTATGGTGTCGCCCAGAGTCCAGTGCTGATCCGGTTGGTTGCGCCGTATGAATTCCTTGAGCTTGCGCGACACGAGCGAGCCGCCAACGGAAATCACGATATCCGGCGCAAGTCGCTTTTCCAGTTCCTTATCTCCGAGATTCTCAAGATAGGAGAGAGCAGTGTCTACTGAATAAGGATTCCCTTTGATGTGGAGATTCGACAAAGTCTCAGTCATCAGAACGACATTGGGGAGCGCGGAGAACTTGGCGATCGCACGGTTTAGCGATGCCGACGGCGCAGCGAAACCGGCCACCACCATCACTCTCCGGCCCGAGGTTTCAGCCGCAAGCCGCTCATATTCACGTGCGGGGAGGTCAAGATTGTCAATACTTTCGATGATGCGGGGTTTGGAGGGAATGTATTCTATCGTTTTCGATAGGGGAGCATTTATCCTCACATTGATATGGACAGGGCCTTTGATGTCGGAAAGCGCAAGGTTGCAGGCTTCATTGACCGTGCGGTTCACAAACCATTCCATATTCGGGTCGGAGGGATTTTCCACCGGCAGATCATAGGAACCCTTTACGATATTCGAAAGTATGCCCGGTTGACGTATAGTCTGCGAATCATCCTGATCTATCCATTCTATGGGGCGGTCAGCAGAAATCACGATCAGCGGTATACCCTGGTACATAGCCTCGGCCACCGCAGGTGCATAATTGAGCAACGCCGTGCCGGATGTGCAGACCACGGCCGTAGGCCGGCCGCTCGCCATGGCGAGTCCGAGTGCCATAAAGGCCGCCCGGCGCTCGTCGGTGACGATATGTCGCCGGAAATCACGACAGGCCACGGCAGTGAGCAGAGGTGCGTTGCGGCTGCCGGGAGAGAGCACTATGTCCCTGATCCCTTTTTCAAGGAGGATATCGAACAGCAGGCGGCAATGAAGCTTAGCGGTGTCTGCGGTGGATCTAAGCCGATTAATATTTTCGCAATCAGACATATTCACTCCTGAATAAGAAATCTTGCAGGGTGATAACCCAGCAGAAAGGCCTGCGTCTCCATTCTCTTTTTTCCTGCAGGCTGAATCGAAAGAATCTCCAGAGCTCCTTTGCCGGTTGAGACAAACATCCGTTTATCCTTTATCGTGATGACGCCCGGATTGGTATTGCTGATTCTCTCATCGCTGAGAAGGGATTCAAAAATCTTGATATCCATGATTTTGCCTGAGACGTCCTCCATTGAGGTGAAAGCCGCGGGATATGGAGAGAGACCGCGTATCTGATTATGTATTTCGGACGCGCTCTTGTTCCAGTCGATGCGGCAATCGTCGCGGAAAATCTTGGGCGCGGGAGTGAATTCCCCCTCCGGTTGCGGACGGCTATCAAGAGTTCCCCCTATGATTGAATCGACAGTTTCCAGCACCATCGAAGCGCCGAGATCCATCAACTTATCGTGGATTGTCCCGGCATTGTCGTTCTCTCCGATCGGGATTGAGCGAGACCCTATGATGTCGCCGGTGTCGATTTCATGAGTGATGAAGAATGTGGTGACGCCGGTTTCTTTTTCGCCGTTCATAATCGCGCGGTTGATTGGCGCGGCGCCTCTGTATTTGGGAAGCAGAGAGCCGTGGAGGTTGAATGTACCGAGACGCGGCATCGACCATACAACTTCCGGAAGCATTCTGAAAGCTATCACAATGAAAAGGTCGGCATCAATGGCTTTTAGTTGCTCGATAAATTCAGGCGACTTAAGCTTTTCCGGCTGGAGCACCGGTAATCCCTGCGATTCGGCATATTTCTTGACATCGCTTTGTATCAGTTTGCGTCCGCGGCCGGCCTCCTTGTCGGGCATCGTAACCACGGCCGCAACATCGTATCCCTCCTCGACAAGGCGAGAAAGGCTTCCGACTGCGAATTCCGGAGTTCCGAAGAACACTATCTTAAGATCTTTCTTTGTCATATAATAAGACTCTAATCAGTCCTCTGTGAAATGCCGCAGAACCCTGCGGTAGGAATTGAATATTTTTGATTTCGAAACGAATCCCACATACTTCCCCTTGTCGACCACCGGGAGATTCCAGGCATTGGTGCGGTCGAAAATCTCCATAACTTTGTCCATCGGGTAGTCCACCTCTATAACGTCGGGAACCGCCGACATGAATCGCGACACATGCATTTTCTTATAGAGATCGGCGCGGAACATAATGTTTCTGATTTCATCGAGAAGCACCACTCCCTTCAGGTTCCCCTCCGCATCGGTGACAGGGAAGAGGTTGCGGTTGGAAATGGAAATCACATCCACCATCTCCTTGAGATTCATTTCCGGATGCACAATCTTGAAGTCCGTTTCTATAAGATTGTCTACTTTGAGAAGTGTGAGCACTGCCTTGTCTTTCTGGTGGGTGATTAGGTCACCTGCCTTGGCCAGACGCATGGTATAGATGCTATAGGGGGTGAAAATGCGTATAGTCATATAGGCGAGACCCGATACTATGAGCAACGGGAGGAAAAGATCATAGCCGCCGGTCATCTCCGCCGTGAGGAAGATAGCCATGAGCGGAGCATGCATAACCCCACTCATAACTCCGGCCATTCCCATCAATGCGAAATTTTTCTGCGACAGCTGCACTCCCAGATCGAGATTGTTTAATATATAGGCGAAAAGGAAGCCCGTCAGCGCGCCGACGAAAAGGGAAGGCGCGAATGTTCCGCCCACACCGCCGGCTCCGTTGGTGGCCGAGGTGGCGAAAGCTTTTGTCATCGCTATGGCTCCGATAAAGAGAGCTAAGAACCATACGTTGTTGCGGTCGACATAAAAGAATGTGCCGTCTACAATTTTCGAGACGTCTCCGAGCAGAAGATTGTTGATGGCTCCGTATCCCTCGCCGTAGAGCGGGGGGAAGAGAAAGATAAGTCCGGCCATAATCAGGCCGCCGATAAGAATCTTGACTCCCTGATATTTGAGCTTGCGGAACATCGATTCCATCATGAACATAACCTTCGTGAAATAATATGACATGAGTCCGCAGACCACACCGAGAAGTACGGTATATGGAATTTTATTTGTCAGAAATGGTTCCGACTGCACGAAGAAGAATTCAGCATTGTATCCTTCGAGCACGTAGGCCACCACTGCTCCGGCAACCGATGAGAAAAGCAGGGGCATCACGGTGAGGCCCGTAAGGTCGATCATCAGCACTTCGAGCGTAAACAGCATGCCGGCGATGGGTGCACGGAATATTCCGGCTATACCTGCCGCCGCGCCGCATCCCACCAATATCATCAGAATCCTCGGCGACAGACGGAACGCCTGTCCCACATTGGAGCCTATCGCAGCTCCCGTGAATACTATAGGACCCTCCGCACCGACTGATCCACCGAATCCGATAGTAATAGAAGATGCCACTAGAGAGGCGTACATATTGCGCTTCTTCAATCGTGATTTATGTCGCGAGATTGCATAGAGCACTTTTGTGACGCCATGCGATATGTTTTCCTTAACGACATATCGGAGGAAGAGGGTGACGATTAGAATGCCCGCCACCGGATATAGGAGATAAAGATAATTGGCCGTAGTGGCGCTTATATGCGAAGTCAGTATGCCTGAAATGACATGTATGAGGAATTTAAGCAACTGGGCGGCGAAACCGCATATCACTCCTACCGCCAGCGAGAGCAGAAGGAGGAAATTCTTTTCCTTGATATGGTGCTCTCGCCAGATCACCACTTTCATCCACCATTCCGTGAATCTGTTATGTCGTTCTTTATATGCCATTGAATGCTGTTTCCGTTGCAGTGCGCATGAACAAGGATGGGCGGTTTTACATTCCCGCTCCTCTGAATATCGTGCGCACTGTATAAATCATTATTTTTATGTCGAGAGCTAACGACATGTTGGTTATATAGATTAGATCGAATTTAGTGCGTTCCACCATCTGCCTGATAGATGAGGCATATCCGAATTTGACCATACCCCAGGATGTGATTCCCGGTTTCACCTGAAATACGAGACTGTAGTAGGGGGCGTATCGACGTATCTTTTCGATATAATATTCTCTTTCGGGGCGAGGACCGACAATCGACATATCTCCTTTGAGCACATTCCAGAACTGAGGGAGTTCGTCGAGCCGGTATTTACGCATTATGCGCCCGATTTCTGTGATTCTCGAATCGCCCTCGGAAGATAATTCCGGCCCGTTCTTCTCCGCATCCGTATACATCGTCCGGAATTTATAAATCATAAACGGCTTGCGGTTTTTGCCTATCCTTTGTTGTTTATAGATCACCGGTCCGGTGGAGCTCAGACGCACGGCCGTTGCAATGATCAGCAGCAAAGGGGATAGCGCCACAAGTGCAATGGCGGATAGCAGGACATCGGCAGTGGACTTCACGTTTTTCGAGAATTCCCCCAATGAAGGCGACGTGAGGTTTATGAATGGTTCCCCAAGAATATCGTTCATGCGGATGTTGGAAGTGAAATAGGAGAGGGTGTCGGGGAAAATCCTTATGGGGATTCCGAGTGGAAACAACCGGTCGAGAAGCGCGAGCACCACTCTTTCCTGATCGGTAGGAGACGGTGCAAGGATAATCTGGTCTATGGCCTGTTCGCTGCAGATCTTCTCAATATCTTTCTCGTCCCAGACCGGGGAGATCTGAGGCGCATCTTTATGGTCGGCGGTCGGGATGTATCCGACAATCTCATATCCCATGAGCGATTTGGTGGAGAGCAACTGCTCCCTGACCCTGAGTGCAGCTGTCGGTTCGCCGACAATAAGAACCTTGGTTCGCAGGTTGTGTTTCCGTATGTGCTTTAGAGTTAGGGTCGTGATGGAAAGGCGTCCTAAGTAGATGAAAACGAGCAGCAAAGCAATGAGCGAAAATATCAGAAGATAATCGGTGGACCTCATTGTAGCTCGGTCGTTGATGAGCAGAACGAAAAAGATTATTATAGCGTTGAAGACTGCACTATAGAATGTGGTGATGAATTCCTGAAGTCTCGAAACATGAAACGGCTTGTTATAATAGCCCGAAAGCCAGTAGACGGCCATAAGCGCAATGGGAATAATAGTCTGTTCGAGCATTATCTTGTGGGAAAATATCATCGACCAGACATAATCCGTCTCATTGTTGTAGAGCGAGAGTATCTTGAACCGCAAAATGTCGAACAGGAAAAATGCGATTGACGTCATGACAAGATCGCTTGCCATGTACTTCAATCGTTGACGCCATTTCGATAGTTCGACCGTTTTCACCGTATGATTTTTATTACGTCTGAATTGCTTACTTTGATGATATTGCTTGGAATGGCCTCCGCGGCCTCTCGTCCGTATTCCGCCACATAGTCCACGGCATCTATGATTTCTTTGTCAATTTCGGCAAACGATGCGGCAGCAGGTTTGCCACTGATATTGGCGGAGGTGGAAACTACCGGATGGCGCAGGGCGGAGACCAGAGCGCGCGAAAAACGCTCGGAGGTGATGCGGAATCCTGCGGAACCGTCCGGGGCGAGCAGCGAACCTGCTATCCCCCGCGGGGAGTCATAAATGATGGTGAGAGGCCTGACGGCGGCATCGATGAGCTGCCATGCGGCTTCCGGAACTTCTGCAACATATCTTTGCAGCATGCCGTCAGAATCCACGAGCGAAAGCATTGACTTGGAATCGGCGCGATGTTTGATTTCGAATATGCGTTTCACGGCCTCCTCGCAGGTGGCGTCGCATCCGATTCCCCACACAGTATCCGTAGGGTAGAGGATCACTCCCCCTTTGCGGAGTGTCTCTACAGCTTTTCTGATATCTTCTCTGAATTCAGTCATCTTCAATCTTCGATTTTTTCCACTTCTTCTATCCATAGCCGCGATGAAGCATCGGAGGGCATTCTCCAGTCGCCGCGTGGCGAGAGGCACACGCTGCCGACTTTTACGCCGTCGGGCATACACGACCGCTTGAATTGCTGAGAGAAGAAGCGGCGATAGAATGTCTTGAGCCAATGGCGGATTGTAGCGGCGTCGTATCTCCCTTTGAATGCCACAAGGGCAAGCCGGTAAATTTTGGTCGGCGCAAATGAGTTTCTGAGCATATTGTAGATAAAGAAATCATGTAGCTCATAAGGGCCGACGAGATCTTCCGTTTTTTGCTTTATGGAATCATCCGAGGCGGAGGGCAAGAGCTCGGGACTAATAGGTGTGTCTATAATGTCGAGGAGCACCCGTGATATTTCTTTGGATTCCGAGTTTTCAGCATATCCCTTTACAAGATATTTCACCAGTGTTTTGGGCACCGAGGCATTCACGCCATACATCGACATCTGGTCGCCGTTGTAGGTGCACCAGCCGAGGGCGAGCTCGGATAGATCGCCTGTGCCAATCACAATTCCTCCCGTTTTGTTGGCCATATCCATGAGAATCTGCGTGCGTTCCCTTGCCTGACTGTTTTCGTAGGTGGCATCGAGCACCTTCGGGTCGTGGCCTATCTGACGGAAATGAAGCTCTACGGCCTCTCCGATAGGTATCTCGAGAGCCGTGACGCCGAGAAGTTCCATCAGTTCTGTGGCGTTGGAATGAGTGCGTCCGGTTGTGCCGAATCCGGGCATGGTGATGGCAGTGATTCCCTTGCGGTCAAGTTTTAGCATATCGAATGCCTTCACCGTTACGAGAAGCGCAAGTGTGGAGTCAAGACCGCCTGAGATACCGATAACGGCATTTTTTGCGTTTATGGCCTGGAGCCTCTGTGCAAGCCCCCATGCCTGAATCGATGAGATCTCCTCGCATCTTTCCTTGAAAAGATGCGCCGAGCCGTCGGTGAAGGGAGAGGGGGAGATGCGTCGCAGGAAATCCTCCGGATTGAAGGTTCCCGGCTTGCACGGTTTCGTTATGATGATGTTTCTCTCGGATTCTGGAATGGACAGGGCTATTTTCGCCGAATCATCGCTGAAGGATGAGAAGCGCTGGCGGTCGTTGCGCAAAAGCTCGATATCGAAATCTCTGATGAGAAGCGACGGAGAGAGTGAGAAGCGTTCCGATTCCCCTAAGATTGTGCCGTTCTCGGCAATGATGGCATTTCCGGAGAAAACGAGATCTGTAGAGGATTCGCCAATGCCGGCAGATGCGTATACATAACCGCAGCGGCAAGCCGCCGACTGGCGGGATACGAGCTCGCGGAGATAGGCATGTTTGCCTGCCTGTTCATCGGATGCAGAGAGATTGAATATGATGTCGGCTCCGAGGAGCGACAGTTGTGCACTCGGAGGCGCCGGTACCCATAGGTCTTCGCAAATCTCTATACCAAAGCGGATGCCGTAAGCTTCGAAAACGCCGCACACAACTATCGGGATATCATTCTTTCCGATTCTGACCGACCCGACAGAGATATCGTAGGAACTTGCGAACCAGCGTTTCTCATAGAACTCGTTATAGTTCGGGAGATGAGTCTTGGGAACGAATGCCTTGATTTCCCCTTCGGCAATCACGGCCGCGCAATTGAACAATGCGTTTCCGGCCTTGACAGGACAGCCCACGATTGCCACTGTGCTGAGGTTCCGGGTGGCTTCGGATATTTTTTCGATGCCGGCAATGGCCGCATCGAGTAGATTTTGCTGATAAAAGAGGTCGGCGCATGTATAGCCGGTGATGCCGAGCTCCGGAAACACTATTATTTCCGCTCCTTCAGCCGCTCCCTTTTTAAAAAGGGAAAGAGAGCTCTCCACATTGAATCCAACATCGCCAGGCCGGACTTCCGGCACGGCGGCTGCCACGCGTGCATATCCGAGATTATTCATTTCTTGGTTATATTTTTCTGTGTTTTCCTATAATGTATACCGCGATTTCCGATTTGAGATGAAATCGTGCACAGACTATACAAAGATAACGAACATTTTTATATTTTTAAATGTTTTTTTAATGAAATTATCCAACTCGCAGAAGCAGAAGATATATAATTTTAGCTGATAAACGATATTGGATAAAGAGAATATTGATTCAATAATACAAACAGAAAACTAATTATCCGGTTATGAAAAGAATTAAATTATTGGCAGTTGCCGTTATCGCTCTGATTGGAGCATTGGCACCGGCATCGGCACAGGCACAACGTGGAGAGAAGACATTGGGAGTGATGGGCGGATTTGCCACCTATAACGACGGTGGATTTACCGATGTTTATTTCCAGTATTCATTTGCCAATCATTTCCGGTTGGCTCCCGATCTGGGGTATGTGTTCCGCAACGACGGCAAGTCAGCTTTCGTGCTGGATGTGGATCTGCATTTTCCGTTCCGTATCGTGAAAGGTTTCCGAGTTTATCCGTTGGTAGGTTTTACTTTCAACAACTGGTCGTATAAGCATGGTGACAACGCCAGTCGCGCCGGCGCCAATTTCGGAGCAGGCTTCGACATTTACCTCACCTCATATCTGAAACTGTCATTGCAGGGAAAATATTCGCTGATGAACGACACGAGCGGCGCCTTCTTCGGCATGGGCATCGGCTACGTTTTCTGATCAGCATTCCTTACGAATCCTTCCAAGAAAACGAGCAAATAAATCGCCTGCTAATCTTTTGATGAGCAGGCGTTTTATTTGATTAGCCGATTCCACTATGTCATAAAAGGCAAAGAGATTACCTGTAGGTCCGGAATCTTCGGCCCTCGCACAACCCGCTTGCGGGTGCCCTCAGCAGTCCAAATCTACTGAGGAATAGAAATCGACTCAGCAAATGAATTGAGATAGAGGAAAGTGCTTCGGCCTGGAGGGAGCGGCGTCATCGGCGCTATTATCAGAAGTCTGCCTTTAGCGCAAAGTCCGAAATCGTGGGCGCTTGGTTTTTCCCGTTCTCCAAATGGAGCGTTTGAGACTAAGATTATCTTTCCATTGATTTGCTCGCATTGACGCCTCACTGATTTTTCTTCGGGCGAGATAAAGGGCGAAACCAACACTCCTCCATTTTCAGTGAGATGCTTCCAGCGTCGTTGTTTGTTCGCTTTTAGAATTTCAGAATCAGAACGGTGAATCACCACCGGCGCCTTGAATGGATTATCCAGCAGTTGCAGGTTGCCATATGCTTGCCAAAGACTGCCTCCAATCTCAAGATTATTGATTCGATTAAAGAAGTCCGGATTCAATCGGCGAACTAATAAACGATATGGATTTTGCCTGATATATTCAATTATGGTGGATAGCCGATGATGCGGTCGCAAATACCGGTCATGGAAATCCAGAGTAAAAACGTGTTCGATAAGTGGAAATACCACTCTTATCAACTGCCCGCACTTCACTTTCATCATCCCGATATAATTCCCGAGTACACGAGGAAGATATTCACGGGCAAAGATCGCAAAATGAATATGGTCTGGCATGATTACATATTGTAGCAGTTGCAGAGAAGAGCAAAGATTAGGAAAATTCAGAATTTGCGATTCTATAATCTCACCGATGCGGGATCTCTCGATTTCCGGTTGTTCTATACTTCCGAGAATCCGGCTGAAATTAGAGCATCCCGGCGCTTTGCAAATAGTGACATGATAGATGCATCTGCTTTTATAGTCATGCTTTGGATCGCGACCCATAATTTCTCCAATTAGTTGTTAATGATAATTTAAGTAATCAATGTTACTAAAGTGATAATCGAATATGATGCGGAAATCCTAATTGCTATTTGATTATCGCCGCAAGCAGCTCATGCAGAAGACGAATCTGACTGAAATGGTTTCAATTGCAATATATTCCAGAATATCCAAGAATATCCAAGAATATCCAAGAATATCCGTTCCTCGCATAGCCCGCTTGCGGGCGCCAATGGCATCCTTAGAATCTTCTTAAACGCAAATTTAAGGATTATTTACCATAAAGCTAACATCTCGAATTCAAATATCGAGCTAAGCACTCATCTTGATAACTCTCATCTCCACATGGACGAGCACACATCGCACCTCCATGTTACGGTCGTGCCCATCGTAACCACCGACAGAAAGAGAAAAGCGAGCGAGGCGAGTGCCACCAAGCGTTATCGCACCAAGTCTAAGAACGGCCCTCGACTGAGCGGCGCCGAAATTATACCCGTTAGATCCTGACACGCTTTCAGGAAATAGATCACAAGGATCAGAAAAATTGGATTCTACAAAACGTTTACACGGCATTCCTGCGAAAAGTTTTACTCGCTGCTATTTACCTCATCAGGCAGTACATTGAGTTATGCGTAAATCCATATATTGAGGTTGATTGGGGAACCAATGAGGAGAGGGAATCGGTCTCGGATTGAATTTCTCAATGATAGTCGGTTTCTATGAGGTCAATAACTGAGGCATCGGCAAATTTGACATCGCCATTTACCACCACGCCGGAGGTTCCATATTTGGCATTGATTTGTCCGAGTGGATTGTCAAGGAATGAACGTTTTGACTTCAGGAAATCTTTGCGGGTGATTTTCTCATAGCGCTCAGCCAAATATACAGGCACAATGGGACGACGGGTATTTTGAATGCCGGTTGCTACAAATGAATATACGCCATTGTCGGCGTCGGCTTCCAAGATAAGTCCTGGCAGTCCCGCGAGTTTCCACGGCCCTGCTTGCACTGGTATTTCAGGAGTGAACCATGCAGTCCATTTGCGTCCATGATAATCGGCCATCGCCATTGTGCAGTCGTAGCCGATAACGTTTTTCGTGGAATCTTCAACGAGAGTCCATTCTATGTTTTCAAGAGGTTCCTCCACGACATATTGCTCGGTTCCGGCGCTATCATACACCTTCATGATGTTGGATTCCGTAGACCTGATAACATACATCGAGCCATCTCTGCGAGGGATATCATCATAATTTCCACCGAGAACGGCCGCACGTTGCATCTCTTTGAATTTGGCTTCGCCGTCCGGTGTCGAGTTGAGGGAGTCAATCTGTTCCGTCCGTGGAGAGTAGAATTTTGACTCCGAGGAATTGACCAAGAGAATATACCGGTGAGCGGAATCTCCTAATTTGCCGGTTCTCATGTTTGGTGAGATCGCAGTGTAGCTGACTTCGATGTCAGCTTCTTTCTGCGCTGTTGCCGTCACTGCTACAAAGCATAACAATGTAAATAATAGTGTTTTTTTCATTTCATTTCATTTTATAGTCAGGTTCGATGCTGTGTTTCAGGCCGTCGTATTTTGGGGTTTCTATTCTGTTGCCTTCGTCGTCGGTGGTGTATATCTTCACATTCTGTCCCTGAGCATTCCTAATGCTTTCTTCGTTGTTGATAAAGTATTCGGCATTTCGCAAAGCTTCTTTGCGGTCAACCTTAGAGTAGTCATCTTTCATATACATTGGCGAAATTATGCGGCCGGTATGTTCAAGTCCGGTGGCCACGAATGAGAATCCTCCGTTGGCTTCGGCTTTAAGTATGATGCCGGGTAGTCCGTGAAGTTTCCATGGACCGAATGGCATCGGTATCTCGGGTGTAAACCATGCTTTCCAATGGCGGCCATGATAATCGCTTTCAGTCATGATACACTCATAGCCGAGAACAGTTGCGGTGGAATCTTCTACAATCGTCCATTTCAACTCAGAGAGAGGCTCGGTATAATATCCAAGATCTTCACCATATTTGCTATAATGAGTGAGTGATTCATTAGCAAGGTTTGTGAACACGTAAGAGTATGAGTTTTTTACTGGTCCTTTTGTAAGATCCCATGATGTTGAGCCATCTGGTTCAACAGTCATACATGTTTTTTTGAGAATCTCAATGTATTGAGCCTTGCCCTCGGGTGTTGATTTCAGTGAATCTACCCAGAGGCTGAGGTCATTGAAATACTTTGCCTCTGTTGGTGAAGCAAGTAACGTCATTTTAGACGTAACTGGTTTATTCCTTTTGTTGGGACTGGTACAGTCGTAGCTGACAATGATGTCGGCCTTGTTCTCTGCTATTGCGGCTATCCCCACAAGACACATGAAGATGATTGTGATTGTTTGTCTCATATCGTTTATTTTCTGAGGGTTATCGAGAATAGAAGCTGACGGCCACGGAGCTGACGCTGCGACTCGAATGATGAGAGCTGCGAGTAAGTAGTGTAGTTGTAGCTTCGTTTGTTGAGTATGTTGGTAAGCGATGCGGCGATCTCTATCTTCTTGTTGAGCTGATAGGTCAGCTTAGTGTCAAGCATAACTATGTCTTTATAATTATGTTCCGTCAGCTCATTGCGGTAATGTTCGCCGCTGACGGTCCACTGCCAATTACGGAGAGGAATGAAGGTCAGACTCAGTTCGTTTTCTAAAGTCGAAAGCCAGGATTCACTAAGTCCGTTCATCGACAAACGGCTTTCGGAATAGTCTAAACGGTAGTCGAAGCTGAACCATCGGCAAGGATTTCCGTTGATTTTGCCGCCCACACTCCAGCCGGTGCTGACTGAATTGACTGATTGCTGCTGCGAGAGCAGATGTGACTCGTTGCGGCTGAACGAACTGTTCACATTGCAGCTTCCGCGCATGAAGTCGAGTGTCTTGCCGACGTTTCCCATCGCCATAAGCATTTTGCCGTCGTTCTTGGCCTCTGCGTAGCTGTAGACAACATAATCGCCATAAAGCTGCTGTGCCATCGTATATGGGATGTGACTCCATGAGTGCATCACCATGCCGTTGGCAAACAGCCCGTGGCGGGTGTGTTTGTAGCTGAAACTTGCCGACACGTTCTGAGACGATGAGTTGTAGAAATCATCCACACCGCTTTTCAGAGTGCGGTAGTTCGTCATTATTAGTCCGGAATGGATGAGGTTGAGATTCATCGGCGAGCGGCCGAGGCCTCCGCGTAATGTTCCTGAAAAGCGGTTGTTCGGCTTCCAGTTGATACTTAGCGACGGAGAGAAATACACCTCGTCATGGTTTGCAATTGCCTTGTCAAAAGAATAGTGTGCATAACTTACGGGCAAGTTGAGCGATAGATTTACCCGGCGCACCCAGTATTCAAACTTAGGGGTAGCATAAATGGTGAGATAGTTGGTGTTTACCACATTTTCAGTCAATCCCGGAAGTTCCTCCGGCAATTCGGGCAGTTGCGAGTTCATCGAACGGAGATAACCCTTTATGCCACCTTCAAGGCTCAGCGTCACCCCCTTTATGTTGAAGGCGTAAGCCGCGCTCTCGTGGGTATAGAAAGCATGGTCGGAGATATGTTGCCGGAATAATTCACCATTCAACATTCCACATTCCAAAATCTGTGGAAGCGATTCCCATTCGTTCACGCTCTGGAATGTCACCAGATGTTTACCCTTGAAGCGCTGTATCATCTTGAACTTGTTGCTGACATAGTAATCCGGCAGCTTTGCAGACTGGCCGTTGGGTAGAGACCCTGTTGTGGCGAGGCTTACGTCATCCCAGTCTATGTTAGTCCGGAGCGTGTTGTTGATGAACGCCGTTTTCTGATTCAACTCATAGATGAACTTGCCGCTCAGGGAGTGGCTGTGTTCCGTGCCGTTCCGTTTTTCGGTGATTATGCGGTTGCCCTCGTCAAGGAAATAAGTGGTGATGTTAGAGGCATCGGCAGTAACACGGTTGAATGAATAGTCGATGTTAGCCTTAAACTCTCCTCGGCCGAATTTCCACAGACTGTTGGTCGATACCAGGAAAGAGCGGTTGAACAATGTCCGTTTGTCGCTTAGTGACGGTACTCCGGGCAGACCCTCGCCTACATATCGGCTAAGTCCTGTCTGCCGACGGTCGGCGAAGAAATCTGTGCTTGACGATGCAAGGTTCTCGCCGGTATTGTTGGTGCGCAGGGTGGTTATGTTCTGGAATCCGGGCATTGCGGCCATGGCGAACAGTTCGCCGTCCCATATAGCTCCTTCGGGTTGCCACGACCAGCCACCTCCGGCATCGCCGTGGAAAGTCCATGTCGCTTTCGCCTTGTTTTTAAGTTTGAGGTTGATAGCGGCCTTATCGGAAAATGATATGCCTGACAGTACCTGCATGGGCTGATGGTTCTCCATGACCTCGACCGCGCCCACATCTTCATGGTTTATGCCGTTGGTGGCTATGCCGTATTTACCTCCGAGAAGGTCGGAGCCTTCAATATAGAATTTGTTGATGTCCTCGCCCTGATACTGGATCTTGCCATTGCTGGCGACATCTATACCGGGCATACGTTTCAGCACATCGCCGATCGAGCGGTCCTGCTGCTGGGCAAAGCTGCCGACATTGTAAGTGATGGTGTCGCCCTGCTCCCGTATGCGATCAGCTTTGACCGTTACCTCCTTGAGTATTGTCGCGCCCTTCTCCAGATAGACGGTCAATGGGAAACTCACGCTATCGAGTGGAATGGATTGTTTGGCGAAGCTCATCATGGCAACCTCCAGACGGCATCCATTTACCGACGGCATAGTGATAGAGAACTCTCCTTCAGACTTTGACGAGGCGAATTTCTTTATCTTGCCGTCAGCTCCCTTGATAATAACCGATGCCCCGACAAGAGGTCCATTACTCTCCTTGTCAATGACTTTGCCGGTCACATTGATCTGGGCGACGGCACTAACTGCTACAACGAGAAATAGCAGGTATGTGATAATACGGTTCATTCGTGATAATCGGTTTCAATATAGTCAATATTCTCTTTGTATTCTGTTGGTTTTATATTGACTTTTCCTCCGGTCATGGCACTTACCTGAGCAGCACGGTTGCGGCTCCCATAATCTTTCATACGCAGGACAGCTATACGCGTGGACTTGAAAACCTTATCGGGATTTTCGTATGGATCTCCAAGCGGTTCGTCGCATTGCTGAATCCCGTTAATAGTAAATCCATATTCGCCATCGGCAGTAACAGCCTCCATTATAAGACCTGGGAGACCGCATAGTTGCCACGGACCATCCTGCACGGGGATTTCCTGAGTAAACCATGCGAGCCATTTTCGCCCGTGATAATCGGCCGTGGCAAGCTGACACTCATAATCCAACACCATCCCGGTCGAGTCCATAAGTTCCCATTGAAGATCAGTCATTTCGACTGGATATCGATAGATATCACCCATCTGTGAGTCCCAGACTGTAATGGCTTTAGTGTTGAAGTCCTTTATGTTCTTATATCTGCTGCCTCGAGAAATCCCCATCTTTTCACGAATATCAAACCATGTCTCTCCTAAACCGGCATTCATGTTGGCTATGGCTTGTTGCAATGCTGCATCTTCAGCCTGCTCAAGCATTATCTTACCTTGCGGATCATTTCCAAGAGAGTCTATCCTATTAGTCTGGGGGTCAAAAAAGAAAGATTTGCCTTGTCCGATCCTCAACACAAAGTTTTTATTGTTGGTGACGGTGTCACCTGTATTTGTGTTAATGGTTTTCGCCATGGATTCATACTCCGCTTTGAGAAATGCACGTGGAGACTCTGCAAACGCCAAAACAGCGGTGATTGAACAAAATAGATATGTGAGAAATCTATTCATAATCATCTGTAGTCTGTTTCAAGAAAATCATAGCCGCTGTCAAGTTTTTTGCGGGATTGGTTACGCACTTCTTCAACAGTTGTTTCTCTGCCGTTTACAAAAACTTTGGCATTGGACGGCAGATTGCCTCCGGCAAGGTAGGCAAATGGGTCCTGAAGATGGCGATACTTTCCTTGAAGATATTTTATGCGATCTTCTTTATGGTACCAATCATCGCGTGGCATTCCGGGTATTTCCTGTTCGGTTGCCTCTATACCATTAGCTGTGAATGAATGCATTCCCTGAGATTCTGTGGCTTTAAGGATCAAGCCCGGCAGTCCTGCGAATTTCCACGGCCCGTCATGTATTGGTATTTCAGGGGCAAACCATGCCGTCCAATCGCGTCCATGATATGCTGTCTTTGCCATCAAGCACTCATATCCAAGAATAATTTTCGCAGAATCTGCAATCACCTCCCATCGCATTTCCTGAAACGGTTCATTGTATTTGGCGAACTGGTCACTGTAATCATCATAAACAGTTTGCAACTGCTTTTCAAAATCTTTGAATACATATATACTTGCTGTACGATTTGGCACCTCGTCCCATCGACCGGCCTCCTGTAATGCTGACGCCATAGCGCCGTAAGCCTGACATGCGGCATCATCCTTTGAATTGATGTCCATCCATAAGGCGGTTGGATTGTAGAAAATCGAGCCTTCCTTTCCGCTCAATAATATGTAGTCGTTCTTCCGTACTTGTCCTCCGCTTCTTACTTCATAGTCATAACCCACCTTTATATGAGCTTTCTGCGCAGATAAAGGCATAACAGACAATATTGCCGGAAAAACTAAAGCGATAAAACTATATATCTTCATTTTTGCCATTGAAGTTAGGCATAATAAATGACTTTACTCTCAACAAATGTTGAGAACTACGGTTTAGGCAATTATTTTTTGCGGAGTCGGCTAAGGTGGGTGGGGGTAATGTTCAGTAGCGAAGCGATGTCCCTGAGTGAAAAGAGTTGGAACAAGTTCGGGTCACGACTAAGCAACTCGTCATAGCGTTGTTGTGGAGATTTGGAATAGAGGTCTACGTGGCGGTCGTATAGCGTATAGAAATTCAAGACCGATGACATGGTGAGTTCCATCTGACGAATAGCATACATATTTCAACGCGCCGGATTCAACATAGCCGATATCGCGCCCGACTTCCCCAGCCGTAATAAATGCTTCGCCTTTATCATAATGCCGAAGATGACCTCGATTTTTGCAGAGATCCTGCCAAAAGTCGGTGTCGATGTTATCGATATATGAGTTGAACTGCGACGGCATCAGGACATTATATTATGTCATGGCAAAACAGGAAAGAGGAAGCCGGATGGTTTCCTCTTTTGGTACAATGATTTATGAAGTATTGTTCTGATTATTTCAGAGCGTCTTTAACCGCATCGTTGGGCACCATTTCCTCTCTGAAGATATAAGCGCCTGTTTTGGGAGATTTCTCCATGACGATGACTTTGCTGTATGTACGTCCTTCACCTTTCTGAAGAGACGCGACGGTTTTTTTTGCCATAATTCAGAGTGCTTATTTAATTTCTTTGTGAATGGTGACTTTTTTAAGAATCGGGTTGTATTTCTTCAACTCGAGGCGGCCTGTGGTATTCTTGCGGTTCTTGGTTGTGATATAGCGAGACATACCGGGCATGCCGCTTGCTTTATGTTCGGTGCATTCGAGTATTACCTGAACTCTGTTGCCTTTAGCTTTCTTTGCCATAATTGGAATATTTTAGAGGGAAAGGATTTTTATGTCTTTGAAATCGAGAATACCTTCAGCCTCGGCTTTCTTGAGCGCTGCGTTAAGACCGATCTTATTGATAGTGCGGAGAGCGTGAGCCGAAACTCGCAATAAAATCCACATGTCCTGCTCTACCCAATAAAACTTCTTAGTGTGCAAGTTTACCTCGAACTTGCGTTTGGTGCGACGCTTTGAGTGGGAAACGTTGTTGCCTACCTGCGCCTTTCTGCCTGTGATTTGACAAACTTTAGACATGGCTGTTGCTATAATTCTTTATTATAAAACTTTACTATATGCCGCGGCGGTCATCACATTTCTCATATCATCGCTAAGTGCATCATATTCAGCGATTTTTATGGATGGGCCACAAAACGAATGCAAAATTAGCAATTTTTTGTGTAACTTGCAAGTATTTTGGCAATTTTCTTAATTACTTATTCAAGTATTCACAAATGGCGCTGACCGGGTATGTCGGTGTTCAAAAACAGGAAACCCGAGGAAGCCGGATATATCTGCTTACTCGGGTTTCTTGATTGGACTGAATCAGTCATGATTACGGCTCCGAAGTATTAAGGAACCGAGTCTAAATCAGTGTTCTGTCTGATTCTGTGTTTTATTTGATTATGATTTTTTCTGTGTGTCCGGATGTATATTTCATTATGTATATTCCGGGTACGAGTGAGGATTTGGCAATCTCTGCAGAGCCGCTGAACACTTGAGTGCCGTTTACGGAAAAGATCGTGCAAAGCCCTGAATTGTCATCGTCGGCTATAATGCCCTCAACGTCCGACATTGATGATACAATTTCGATTTTTCCAACAGTTCCGGCCGAAACGAGCAGTGAGTTGCCCTCCATGCTGTTGGTCATGTCAATGCCGTTGACAAGAACGCGGTAGTCATCATCGGGATTATGGGGATGAATGAACAGGCGCTGTCCCTTACCGTTACCGGGTGCTCCGATTGTTGCGCCGCCGAAGAGCTGACAATATTGTGAACCGTCAGCCAGAGATGTACGCGTATTCTCGCGGGCACGGCGTATTGTGGCTTTAGCCGGAGAGTCATTCCGTCCCGATTCCTCTGCATTCTCCTCCGCTTGTTTTTCGAGTTCCTCTTCTTCCATGATTTCCTGATATTGCTCTTCATCGAGAATTGTGGCGTCGATGTTGTCGGGCATTGCCACTTCGATGCTGTTGTCGATGTTGGCGAATCTTCCCCAGGCCGGGGCGTTCAGATAGTTGAAGAAGGAAACGGTGGGAACTGTAAGCACGCATTTCTGAGTGGAAACACCGTCGAAGGCGCCTGTCATGGCTTCCGGCGCTTCGATGGCACGACAACTGATAGCCGACAGACGAGAGGCAGATGCGAATACACGTGTGCCAACCTTTGTCAGAGAAGAGGGAAGGTTAACAGATACAAGCTTGCGGCATTCGGCAAAAAGTTCCTTGTCGAAGCCCGTAAGACCCTCTCCGATCGTGACGGTCCTAAGATTGGATCCATAGAATGCGCCCTCTCCATAACTGCTTATATTTCCCGGAAGTTCTATTGTTTTCAGACCTGTATTGGCGAGTGCCCTATAATCTATTTTTTCCAAAGTGGAGGGAAGAATAATGGTCTGGAGGTTTTCATCAATATAAAAACTGTTGGCGCGAAGGGTTTTAATCCGGGTTTTGCTCA